>CAZYRP010000148.1:0-13074 GCA_964649465.1 uncultured Granulosicoccaceae bacterium
TGGACTGGGGGCGGGCATTGCCGGTGTGGCAGGTGTTGCATTGAGTCAGTTGACCAATGTTGGTCCGAACATGGGCCAAAGCTATATCGTCGATTCCTTTATGGTCGTTGTATTTGGTGGTGTGGGTAATCTGTGGGGCACTCTTGTGGCGGGTCTGTCGCTTGGTGTGGCAAATAAATTTTTAGAACCGTGGCTTGGTGCTGTATTAGCTAAAATTGCCGTGCTGGTATTTATCATACTGTTTATACAACGTTACCCGCGTGGCTTGTTCCCTCAGCGTGGCAGAGCGGCAGGGGACTGACTATGTTTTCGTTATTACGTGGTGACCGTGGCGGGCAAATTGTACTGTCTCTGTTGGTGCTGTCAGCCATTGTGCTGCCGTATCTGAATTTTGCATATCCGGAAGATCATCCCTGGCATGTGTCTACCTATCAGCTGAACTTGCTGGGTAAATATTTATGTTATGCGTTACTGGCGTTGTCAGTGGATCTTGTCTGGGGATATATGGGTTTTCTGTCTCTGGGGCATGGTGCATTTTTTGGACTGGGCGGCTATGCCATGGGTATGTACCTGATGCGCCAGATTGGTGATCGTGGTGTATACGGCAACCCGGACCTGCCGGACTTTATGGTGTTTTTAAACTGGCAGGAACTGCCATGGTACTGGATGGGCTTTGACTGGTTTCCTGTAGCACTGCTTTGTGTGTTTTTAGTACCAGGCTTATTGGCATTTTTGTTTGGCTGGTTTGCATTTCGCAGCCGTGTAAACGGTGTGTATTTATCGATCATCTCACAGGCAATGACTTATGCGTTGATGCTGGCCTTTTTCCGCAACGAATTTGGTTTTGGTGGCAACAATGGCCTGACTGACTTCAAGGATATACTGGGCTTTCCAATAAACTCGCAAGCCACCAGGGTTGGCCTTTTTGTAGCATCTGTAGTTGCCGTGGTAGCGGCCTATCTGTTATGCCGGTCAATTGTGGCATCACGCGCGGGCCGGGTGGTGGTGGCTATTCGAGATGCTGAAAACCGGGCGCGCTTTCTGGGCTACAAGGTAGAGAATTATCAGCTACTGATTTTGGTAGTATCTGCAATGCTTGCAGGGCTTGCCGGTGCGTTGTACGTACCACAGGTTGGAATTATTAACCCGGGGGAATTCTCGCCGTTAAACTCGATCGAGATTGTTATCTGGGTAGCCATTGGCGGGCGTGCCACGCTGTTTGGTGCGATAGTCGGTGCGCTACTGGTGAGTTTTTCAAAATCCTGGTTTACTGCCGTATTGCCGGAGTATTGGCTGTTCGCACTCGGTGCATTGTTTGTGCTGTCGACTTTGTTGCTACCCAACGGAATTGCTGGTCTCGCTAAAAGGCGGGCGACTGCATGAGCACCACTACTTCAGCACCTTCACTGCCAGAAGAAGCTGCGACACCTCTTGAAAACACAGTTACAAAAAACCGTGGTACTCATGGGGACATCCTACTTAGCGTTGAAGGTGTCAGTGTCAGTTTTGACGGCTTTAAAGCAATTAACGATCTCAACTTATATGTAGAAGAAGGCGAGCTTCGCTGCGTGATCGGGCCAAATGGTGCCGGTAAGTCAACGATTATGGATATCATCACCGGTAAAACACAACCGGATGCGGGTACCGTAACTTTTGGCGACCGACTCAATTTACTTGAGATGAGTGAGCCTGAGATTGCGCTTGCAGGTATTGGCCGCAAATTTCAAAAACCCACTGTGTTTGAAGCACTCACGGTGTTTGAAAATCTGGAGCTGTCTGCCGCCGGTGATCGAAGCCCGTTTAAGATCTGGCGTAATAAGCTCACTGCAGAACAAACTGACAAAGTTGCAGAGGTTGCCAACACCATCGGATTAACTGACCAGCTAACCGCGTTCGGTGGTGTGTTATCGCACGGTCAAAAGCAATGGCTGGAGATTGGTATGCTGCTTATGCAACAACCAAGATTGTTGCTCGTTGATGAACCTGTGGCCGGTATGACTCATCAGGAAATGGATCGGACCGGTCAGCTCCTGACGGATTTGGCAGGTGAGCATACAGTCGTGGTGGTAGAGCACGATATGGACTTTGTGCGCTCTTTAAACAGCTTTGTTACGGTGCTGCATCAGGGAAGTGTTCTGGCCGAAGGCAGTATGTCAGATATTCAATCAAATCGAGATGTGATTCAGGTGTATCTCGGTGAGTAATTATACAGTTTTACCAGCCATGCCAGACGCCACCAGACTGGACACCAATGTGGCGCGTGTAAATATACCGGGCGTGGATATAGAATAATCATGTCAATTCTCACTATAAACCAGCTCAACCACTATTATGGTCAAAGCCATACGCTGCGTGATGTAACGCTTGAGATCAAAGAGCGTGGTTGCACCTGCCTGATGGGTCGCAACGGCGTTGGTAAAACAACGCTCGCCAATTGCCTGATGGGGCTGGAACAGCCCAGAGACGGCGAAATGGTTTATCGTGGTGAAAACCTGATCCCGCTGGTGGCAGCAAAGAGAGCGGCCATGGGAATCGGCTATGTGCCTCAGGGAAGGCAGATTTTCCCACTGTTGAGTGTCGAAGAGAATATTCGCACCGGTTTTTTCGCAGACGGCAAACGCGGTAAAATTCCTGATAACATCTACGAACTGTTTCCAGTGCTGCAGGAAATGAAAAATCGTCGTGGTGGTGATCTATCAGGCGGGCAGCAACAGCAACTTGCGATTGCGCGTGCACTGGTGTTAAAACCGAAGTTTTTAATTCTTGATGAGCCCGCTGAGGGCATACAGCCAAATATCGTGCAAGACATTGCCAATGTGATCAAAATGCTGAGCGAAGAGATGTCTATCCCGGTTTTACTGATTGAGCAAAAGCTGCCGTTTATACGTAAAGTAGCGGATCGATTTGCCATTATGGATCGCGGCAGTATTGTCGCCGCCAATGACATGGCTGAACTGAGTGACGAGCTGGTACGTGAATATCTGGTTGTTTAATGGCAACTGTCGAACAACAATACGCAGCTGAGCCAGTTACTACCCGCAACGGGTCGCACAGCGGGCATTCTGCTTCGCCTGTAAATATCGCTGATAGAACCTGGTCCGCCCGCCTGAAGCTGAGTTTTGAAAAAGGCAAAAACAAAACAATACTAAGGCGCGAACACACTGGTCCGTTGATGGTGCAGCGGCCGTTTTATCCGGAAGATGGTGTTTGTCATACCTATCTGCTGCATCCACCAAGCGGAATAGTCGGCGGCGACCGACTCAGTGTGTCGGTAAGATGTGGTGATGACGCGCAGGCATTGCTAACCACTCCGGGTGCGAACAGGTATTATGGTTCGGACGGTCGGATTGCAAAGCAGGAGCAGCAAATAAGTGTGTCTCAAGGTGCACTGGAGTGGTTTCCGATGGAGACTATTTTCTTCAACCAGTGCGTCGCAGAGCAAAAGCTCAATGTTGACCTCGCTGTGAAGAGCCGGTTTAGTGGCTGGGATATTCTTTGCTTCGGGCGACCGGCAGGCGAACATCATTTTAAGCGCGGTAACGTTACCTCGCACATCCGTTTGACGCTTGACCAAAAGCCTTTATTAACCGAACGTTTGCAAATCAATGATGTTAAAGACATCCATCGCGCAACAGGTTTGCGTGGCTCGGTGGTGGCCGGTACGTTGTTTTTGATCTCACCGGATATAAACCGGGAACTACTGGAGTATGCACGGGCTCAGCTACCTGGCAATGAACCGTTTGCGATAACACTAATCGATCAACTGATGATCGTAAGGTATCTTGGTCACAGCGCAGAACAGGCAAAAGCGGGTTTTACCTCTGTGTGGCAGGCATTGCGTCCTGCGGTTATGCAGCACGAAGCAAACACTCCAAGAATTTGGGCAACTTAAAGAGTACTTCAAATGGAACTAACACCGAGAGAAAAAGATAAACTGTTGCTCTTTACCGCGGCACTGGTAGCCGAGCGCAGGCTGCAGCGCGGTGTGAAGCTTAATTATCCTGAGTCTGTTGCCTACATTAGTATGGAGATCATAGAGGGTGCGCGAGATGGCCGTACAGTGGCCGATCTTATGGCGCATGGTCGGACGCTGCTCAACGCTGATCAGGTAATGGAGGGAGTGCCGGAATTAATGCATGACGTGCAGGTTGAAGCCACCTTTCCCGATGGTACCAAGCTTGTCACGGTGCATGAGCCTATTCAGGAACGAACGCATGACTCAGGAGAACCCGCATGATACCCGGTGAGATTATTTGTGCGGACGGCGAGATTGAGATTAATACCGGCAGGAACACAGTTACCGTTGAAGTTGCCAACAGTGGTGATCGTCCCATTCAGGTGGGATCTCATTATCACTTTTATGAAGTTAATCCAGCACTCGACTTTGACCGCAATAAATCACGCGGATACCGATTAAACATTGCTGCCGGTACCGCAGTTCGCTTTGAGCCTGGCCAGAGCCGCACAGTAGAGCTGGTTGAAGTTGCCGGGCATCGTCGAGTATACGGGTTCAATCAAAAAGTGATGGGGGATTTGTAAGCCAATGACTAAGCTCGCTTCAGGCAATTCAGGTGCGTCACAATGAAAAAAATGACACGGCGTGCTTACGCCGAAATGTTTGGCCCCACCACGGGTGATCGGGTTCGACTGGGTGATACTGCACTTTTTATCGAAGTAGAAGAAGACCGCACCATCTATGGTGAAGAGGTAAAGTTTGGTGGTGGCAAGGTGATCAGGGATGGCATGGGCCAGAGCCAGCTCGCATCTGCTGAAGTTGTTGATGTCATTATCACCAACGCACTAATACTCGATCACTGGGGCATTATCAAAGCAGATGTTGGTATTAAAGACGGCCGCATACATGCCATTGGCAAAGCTGGTAACCCGGATATTCAGCCAGGCGTTGATATACCTGTAGGACCCGGTACCGAGGCCATTGCAGGCGAAGGCATGATCCTGACGGCAGGTGGTATTGATGCACATATTCACATGATCTGCCCGCAGCAGGTTGAGGATGCTATCTGTTCCGGTGTAACCACCATGCTTGGTGGTGGCACAGGCCCCGCTACCGGCACTAATGCTACTACCTGCACACCCGGTCCGTGGAATATTCACCGCATGTTGCAAGCCGCTGATGATCTGCCGGTTAATCTGGGGCTGCTGGGCAAAGGCAATGCGAGTCTGCCGGTGGCGCTGGAAGAGCAGATACAGGCGGGTGCCATTGGCTTAAAGCTTCACGAAGACTGGGGCACAACACCTGCTGCAATTGATTGTTGTCTGTCAGTAGCAGAAGCCATGGATGTGCAGGTTGCCATTCATACCGATACATTAAATGAGTCCGGCTTTGTAGAGCATTCGTTAGCGGCAATGAAAGGTCGCACCATCCACACGTACCACACAGAGGGTGCCGGAGGCGGGCACGCGCCGGATATTATTAAGGCATGCGGTCAAAGTAATGTATTGCCATCGTCAACAAACCCGACACGACCGTACACGGTCAATACCATTGATGAACACCTCGATATGCTGATGGTATGTCATCACCTTGATCCATCTATTGCAGAAGACGTGGCATTTGCAGAGTCCCGCATACGGCGTGAGACAATAGCTGCAGAAGACATTTTGCAGGACCTCGGTGCATTCTCAATGATTGCGTCAGACTCGCAGGCTATGGGGCGTGTTGGTGAGGTCATTATTCGTACCTGGCAAACAGCGCATAAAATGCGGGTGCAACGTGGCTCATTACCCGGTGATACTGACAGTACTGATAATAACCGTGCCAAACGTTATGTTGCAAAGTACACCATTAACCCCGCAATAAGCCATGGTATATCTCATGAAGTAGGCTCGATAGAACCGGGCAAGCTCGCAGATCTGGTGTTGTGGAAGCCAGCGTTCTTTGGTGTAAAGCCGTCGTTGGTACTCAAGGGCGGTATGATTTCCTATGCACCAATGGGTGATCCCAATGCTTCTATACCAACGCCGCAGCCAGTGCATTATCGGCCTATGTTCGGCGCACTGGGTGGCGCACGGACTCACACATCGCTAACGTTTCTTTCGCAGGCTGCGGTGCAATCAGGAGTGGCTGACGAGCTTGAACTTAAAAGTCAGGTGGCAACTGTTTCCAATTGCAGAAAAATCACCAAAGCCGATATGATCCACAATGACTACCAGCCCGATATTGAGGTAGATACTGAAACCTATGTTGTCAAAGCTGATGGTCAGGTATTGTCCTGTGAGCCTGCTACAGAGCTGCCGTTAGCGCAGCTTTATCACCTGTTCTAATGGTCTGTTTTAACTAACCGTTTTAAATTTATGATAGAACTAACGACAAAAACAACCGATGCTGACAACACAGTCCCACCTTCAGCCTCTGTAACGCTGCCCATAGAAAAGCGGGTTAAGTCGCGTCTCAGAGTGACGCTTGATGATGGCCGCGAGGCAGGAATTTTCCTGACTCGAGGTGAACAGCTGCAGCATGGCGATCAGTTGCAAAGCACCAGCGGTGAAATCATTGAGGTACTTGCGGCTGATGAAAATGTATCGGTGGTAGTTTGCGACAATGCACAACTGTTCGCCCGTGCTTGCTATCACCTGGGCAACCGGCACGTTCCAGTTGAGATTGTCTCACCATTTAACACGGCTGTGGGTAAAGTCAGTTATTTGCATGATCATGTTCTCGATGACATGTTGCGTGGCCTTGGTATGACGGTGCAGGCGAATCAGGCGCCTTTTGAGCCAGAGCCCGGTGCCTATGGTGGTGGTCACAGCCATAACCACAGTCACCATGAGCATAGCCACAGCCATAACCACAGTCACCATGAGCATAGCCACAGCCATAGTCACTCTCACGAACATGGTTGAAGCATTGCCTGCACACCCGACATCACTAATCAGGTTGCTACAGCTGAGCAGTCCGAGCTTACCGGTTGGTGCTTATAGTTACTCACAAGGATTGGAGTGGGCAGTTGAAACTGGCTGGGTTAAGGACATTGACAGTTTCAGACAATGGGTGGTTGAGCAGTTGCATGGCACAATCGCACAACAGGATTTGCCACTGCTGCAAAGGATGATTATCGCCGCTATAGATGGTAATGCAACAAACCTTATGCAGTGGGATGCCATGGCCTTATCAATGCGTGAGACATCAGAGTTAAGATCAGAAGAACGCCAGCGAGGGCGGGCAATGGCCGCGTTGATGCAGCATTTAGATATCGGCGGTTATGGCAGTGAAACACAGCTTGCGATGATGGCCGTATATTGTGCGCATGAGAACATTTCTATTGAAAGCAGTTTGTCGGGCTATGCGTATAGCTGGCTGGACAGTCAGGTCACTGCCGGCATTAAACTGGTGCCCTTTGGCCAGGGGGCAGGCCAAAGAATACTCTATGATTTAACTGATGAAATTATTGTTGCAATGAATACCGCTTTAAACACTGAAGATGAAAACATTGGCTACACGTCACCGGCAATTGCCATGGCGAGCAGCCAGCACGAAACGCAATACAGCAGATTGTTCCGATCCTGATTACTCCGGAGACTCACATGGATACACAAAAAACACCCTTGCGCGTAGGCATTGGCGGACCGGTGGGTTCCGGTAAAACTACTTTGCTCGACAACTTGTGTAAAGGCATGCGCGATGACTACGATATTGCTGTAGTCACCAATGACATATACACACGTGAAGATGCAGAATATCTTACCCGCAGTCAGGCGCTGACTTCTGATCGCATTATTGGTGTTGAGACCGGCGGCTGCCCACACACAGCAATTCGTGAAGACGCATCGATGAATCTCACAGCCATCGAAGACCTGAGTCTCAAATTCCCGGCGCTCGATGTTGTGTTTATAGAAAGCGGCGGGGACAATCTTTCTGCCACTTTCAGCCCGGAACTGGCTGATCTGACTATCTATGTTATCGATGTAGCAGAAGGTGAAAAAATACCGCGTAAGGGTGGCCCGGGAATCACACGTTCAGACCTGTTAATAATCAACAAAATTGATCTGGCGCCTTACGTGGGTGCTTCACTTGATGTAATGAAAAGCGACACTGAACGCATGCGAGGTGAAAAACCTTTTGTTTTCACTAATATAAAAGAAGGTATCGGTGTGGATAAAATTGTCGAATTTATTGCACGCGAAGGCATGCTGATTCGATCTTAGCTTTCACCTGGCGGCGGATCGTTAGTGATCTGCAAACCTGCGCAGCATTTCTTCTTTGGGTTCGTAAACGAGACCACTCGATTTTGCGAGTTCGATGTATCCATTCTCAATTTGCATCACCTCACCACAAAGATCAGTACGCAAAGGGTTGCTGTTAACATCAACTTCACAAACAGAGTCATCATTAATGGCAGTAGTGATTGCCAGCGCCGCCATCTGTCCTACAGCAGTGCCCATGAAGTGCGGCCAGAGCCTGATGCCATCCGGCAAAAGAGCAGCTAAGTCCAGCGCGCCTGTGACGCCTCCCCATTTGGCTACATCAGGTTGAAGTATTTGCAGCCCTGCATCAGTCATAGCTAAAAATTGATCGATACCGTAAATATTCTCGCCGCCGGCCAGTGGAATTTTTGTGGCTTTGGATAAAGTTTCCCAGTCTTTTAATGATGCATTTGCTGGCAGTGATTCCTCTGCGAAAAAAGGTGCAAATTGTTCAAGCGATTCCAGCGCTTCTGTGGCGCTTTCGAGATTCCAGGACTGGTTGCTGTCTATCATGAGCCTGCATTCGGGTTTTAACAGTGCAGATGCCTGTTGCACTTTGTCCTGATCGTTTTTGTTCAGTTGACCAACTTTAAGCTTAAAGTAACTCTGACCTAATTCAGCATGGTGTGGAATCAGTGTGTCGAGATCATTGGTATTGATGGAACTGGCGTAAGTGTGTGCGTTTGAGTTTGATAATCCCATGAACTCTGTGAATGTCTGATTGCTCTTACGCAGTGATAAATCCCATAGTGCTGTATCAAGCCCTGCGATTATATGTTCGAACACCTGAGTCTGACCAATATGCAGAAAATAGACAGATAAACTCTGTTTAAGGTGTTGTTCGATTTCACGTGGCTGTGTGTAAGTTGCGCTAATTAACTTTGGCGCTACAACATCTTCAATGATGTGTGCTTTATGTAAGTTAGCTCGTGGTGGAAAATTGGCCCACACTTCTCCCCAGCCGTAACAGCCGTCGCTGTCTGTAATTCGTACAAGCAGCGCTGGTCGTGTCGGCATGGATCCGAGCGCCATTGTGGGGGAAACTCCATCACTGGCTCTTAATGGAAAGGTTTCTACCGAAGTGATTTTTATGGCGTGCTGAAAATCCAAACCTGTCACACTGCCAGAGGGTTAAGCTTGGGTTGAATAAGGCTCTTGCTAATGTCTTTGGAAATAATGATTTTTCAGGCCTTTCTGTTGTAAGTTTCACGGCAGGCTTTGGCTATAGCAGTACTATCCAGCGAATACTTTTTGAATAGGTAAGGGGTGGTGCCACCTTCACAGAATTGGTCTTTTATACCGACACGTTGAAACGGTAGTCCGATTCCCGAATCCGCCAATGTCTCCGCAACCGCCGAGCCCAGTCCACCGATTATGTTGTGATTCTCTGCCGTTACTATCGCGCCGGTCTTGCGTGCCTGATTAATAATCAGATCTGAATCCAGTGGTTTTATAGTGTGCATATCAACAACCGATGCATCTATACCTTCGGTTTTAAGCGTGTCTGCAGCTAATAGAGCTTCGGCGACGCTCAGGCCACTTGCAATAATAGTGAGGTCTGTTCCTTCTCGAAGTAACAACCCTTTACCGTATTGCAAAGGCTGCTGTACCAGGTTCTCGTCTGGTGGAATTTCAGGTCGCTTCATGCGCAGATACACGGGGCCTTTGTGTTGCAGTGCCAGTGTCACAGCTGCTTCATGATATGCAGGCCCCGAGGGTTCCAGAACCATCATGTTGGGTACACTGCGCATCAGTGCAACATCTTCAATCGCCTGATGTGATACGCCTAAAAGAGTGGCAACACCGGGCAGGAAACCGACAATCTTGACTGGCAGGTCAGGGTAGGCCGCCTGCATGGTGATTTGATCGAAGCATCGCTTCGTGACGAACGCACAAAAGCTGTGAATAAAAGGGATTTCTCCGGATCGTGCCATACCGCCGGCAATGCCGACCATATTGGCTTCTGCTATACCGACGTTGTGAAAACGCTCAGGTAGTTCATCGCGAAAACGATCGGTTTCCGTTGGTGGTGTCAGGTCCGCAGACAAACATACAATCCGTGAATCAGATTTTGCCGCTTCAACCAGTGCATCTCCATAGGTTCTGGGTAATGGTTTAAAAGACCGGTTAATAAAATCAGCGGCTTCCAGTTTGCTCAAATGCTGTTCTTTTGCGCCATTGCCTGAGTTGGAACTCACGATGCGATTTTCCTTTCAAGTTCTGCTCTGGCACTGTCTGCCACTTCTTTCGGAAAACGCAACTGATGAAACATTAAGCCTTCAAGTGAAGAGACGCCTTTGCCCATTAAGGTATTGGCTTTGATAAAAGCTGGCTTATTTTTGGTGGCACGAGCTGTTTCCAGCGCTTGCAGCAATACACCCATATCATTGCCATCGATGTCCTGTACGTCAAATCCGAAGCTTGCCATTTTATTGTTTAGCGGCTCCAGAGACATCACCAGATCCATTGGTCCTTCACTTTGTACAAAGTTGTAGTCGACTATCAGGCAAAGATTATCCAGCCCTTTAGCGCCAGCCAGCATGGCTGCTTCCCAAACCTGGCCTTCCTGCATTTCCCCATCGCCTATGATCACGTAGTAGCGCGAAGCTCGACCTTGTCTTTTGGCCGCCATCGCGCAACCAACTGCGACTGACAAGCCCTGACCTAGCGATCCACAAGTGGCTTCAACAAACGGCCCCATCCGTTCTGATGAATTAATCTCAAGCGTTGACCCATCCTTAACGTAGGTGGAAAGCAGGTTGGTATCGAAGAAACCACGCTCAGCCAGGGTTGCATAGAAGATTGCTGTGTTATGGGCTGTGGTCAGAAAGATTCGGTCGCGGTCTTCCCAGGTCGGGTTGTCCGGATCCATGTTCGCTTCGGCAAAATAAAGCGCGGTAAAAATATCTGCAGCACCGAGGCCCTGCTGTACATACCCCTGGCCTGAGGGTGCAACCATATTGACCACATGTAGTCGCAGTCGAGTGGCGATTTGCTCGTACTCTCTGAGGTTGTGTTTTACCGATGTACTGATGATTCCGCTCCGCTTTGGATAAAAACTGCAACTGATCGCACGCCGTAATTACGGTTGCCTTTGCTGTTCAATAAGGTCAGAATGTACCACAAAGTACTAGACCTTCATACCTATGGCTGTTTTGGCGTTGCAGCAGTATTTTCAGCGCTGAGGATCCACGGGAGTTTTGAATCGGAGCCATGAATCTTCAGTCTATAAAGCGACAAGCTGTACCTTTGCATGCCGAAGTTGCTGCAATGTTGCGGCATCAGATTATGTCCGGTGAGCTATCCCCCGGGGCGCAGTTACCAGCGCTTCGCGAGTTGACTGATCAGCTCGGTGTGGCACGGATGACCGTGGTTCAAGCGATGAATACACTCTCTGATGAGGGTCTGATAGAAAAGCACTCCGGCAAAGGTACCTTTGTACGTGAGGTGCAAATTCCAAATAGACAAACGTTACAGATGAAAGCCGAGCTGTCGCAAATTCACGCGATGGTATCGCAACTTGAAGTGTCAGTTGTCGACGGCGAAGCTTCGGTTGAAGTAAACAACGAAGACGGTAGCGAATACTGCTGTATGCGGCGTATGCACGCACGAGAGGGAAAACCGTTTTGTCAGGTAGACATCAGGCTGGATAACGCAGTGTTTAAACAGGCCCCTGAACGGTTTAGTAAAGAAATTGTAGTAACCGTGCTTAAGGATATTGGAGTGGCTGTGGCATCTGCACGGCAGAAAGTAACAATCTCGTATGCAGACTTTGAGCTTGCTCAGGCACTTGAAGTTAAAGTTAATGCCGCGGTATTTCGTGTATTCCGGGAGTTTTTTGATGCAGACGGTAAACTTATATATTCAGCCAACCTGACGTATCCGGGGGATATGCTGGAACTTGAAATTGAGTTCGCGATTGATGACATACAATGCTGATCATTTATGGGATTTATCGCGACGTGGTTAAAATAGTCGGTGCTTAATATCGACATAAAGCTATTTATTGAATCACCGCTTGTTTGCAAATGAGAGGTTTGCGAGAAATAGAGCAAACAGCGGATGTTGGAACATCAAAGTCTTATCAACAATATTATTGGGAGGAGTTATGAAACTTATAAAATCTACAGCGATAGCCTTTATGGCCGCAGCGGGGATTGGTATCGGGACGGCCAGTGCCGACTATCCGGAAAAACCGATCACAGTTGTCGTCTCTTTCGCAGCCGGTGGTAATGCCGATATTGTTCAGCGCCTTAATGCTGAGGCAATGAGTAAAGAGCTGGGTGTGCCGGTCAATGTCGTCAACAAACCCGGTGGTGCACATATACCTGCAACGATGAGTGTGCTCGAAGCCCCTGCTGATGGTTACACTCTGTTTAACTGGTCTCCACCAAGTTTTATGGTTGTACCGTTAACGCGCGAAGTGCCTTATGACCCGCTCGAAGACTTCACACCTTTATTTGCAAGTATCTCCGCCTCAAATGCTTTGTATGTGCGGGCAGATAGTCCGTACAACACCTTTGAAGAATTTCTCGAAGGCGCCAAAGCAGAAAAGCTGACCATGGGTGTTAATAACCTTGGTGCACCACCTAATCTTTCAGCGGTACAAATGGCTGGAGAATTCGGACTGGAGTTCAAAACCATCGCCCTTAAAACGGTACCGGCAACTATGGCGGGGTTAATTGGTGGCCAGGTAGATGTTGCGGTAGGTCAGGTTGCATCTATTTATGCGTACAAAGATGAAGTCCGACCACTCATCATTTTGGATAACAATCGTCGAGCATTTTTTGAAAAAGATTTGCCTGGGGTGCGAACCATTGGTGAAGCTGTACCCGGTAAAGAGGCAGGTGTGTGGGTACATGGTGGTCT
>CAZYRP010000149.1:0-12982 GCA_964649465.1 uncultured Granulosicoccaceae bacterium
CGCCGTTGCCATCGGAAACTACATAGCTAAAACCCGCCTGACCACTAAACGATGCCGCCGGACTAAAACTCACTGCAGTACCCGCAACGTTTATAGTCGCGATGCCTGGTACAGCGTTGCTTACACTGATGACTGTCAGGTCATCTCCATTCGGATCCGTGTCATTACCCAGCACATCAATTATTACTGCTGTGCCTTCCACTGTTGTAGCAGTATCATCCACTGCTACCGGGTTGTCGTTAATCACCGGTGCAGGGGTCACTGCTATACTGACAATCGCTGTGTCCGTTCCGCCATTACCATCTGAAATCACATAGCTAAATCCTGCCGAACCACTAAACGATACTGCCGGGGTAAAGCTCACTGCAGTACCTGCGGCGTTAATCGTTGCTGAGCCCGACACCTCATTACTAACGCTTGTAACTGTCAGGTTGTCTCCATCCGGATCAGTGTCATTACCCAGCACATTAACTGTTATGGCTGTGCCTTCCGTTGTGCTGAAGCTGTCGTTTACCGCAACCGGAATCCCGTTAACCGCTGGCGCAGGCGTTACTGTAATACTAACTACCGCTGTGTCTGTACCGCCGTTGCCATCTGAAATTACATAGCTAAAGCTCGACTGACCACTGAACGATGCTGCCGGTGTAAAACTTACCGCACTACCTGCTGCATTTATCGTCGCAACACCCGGTACAGCGTTACTTACACTGATAACCGTCAAACTATCTCCATCCGGGTCAGTGTCATTACCCAGCACATCAACCACTAAGGCAGCACCTTCCACGGTGCTGACGTTGTCATCAACAGCTACAGGCGGATTGTTAACCGAATTGACTACTACAGTTACCTGGCCAGTTGCATTAACCATCCCGTCACTTACAACATAACTAAACGCGTCTGTACCACTAAAACCCGAGTTTGGTGTATAGCGTACATTTCCGGAACCAAGCAGTGTCGCAACACCATTGTCTGGAGTACCAACACTAACAACGGTCAACTGATCACCGTCACCGTCGCTGTCATTGGCGAGAAGATCAATCTCTGCAGAAGCACCTTCTGATACGAACAACTCATCTGCGCTGACCACTGGTCCAACGTTCACCAAAACAACGGTAACTACCACAGTTGCAGTTGCTGTATCGGTTCCATCACTAATGGTGTATTCAAAGGAGTCAGGGCCGGAATAGTTTGCATCCGGTGTGTAGGTGACTACGCCATTCGCTAACACCACTGCACTGCCGTTTAACGGGCTGGCAACTGAAACAACACTCAACGGGTTATTTTCTATATCAGAATCATTGGCCAGGACCTGAACACTAACCGGTACATTCTCGTTTGTGGTTACAACGTCATTTAATGCTATCGGCGCATCGTTTACGTTCGCAACATTGATAGTCACATTAGCAGTAACTGTCAGACCACCGGAATCTTCAATCGTATAGGTAAAACTATCCTGCCCGACAAATCCCGCACCGGGACGGTACTCAATCAATATGCCGTTGCGAATAGTGGCAACACCACTGGCCGGCCCGTTACTGATAGCAATAACCCTTAGCGGCAGCGCATCCGGATCAACATCATTACCGAGCACTGCTAATGTCTGGATACCGGAATCTTCCAAAAAACTAAAACTATCGTCGGTAGCCAGCGGCGGACTATTTTCACTGGTGTAAACAACCTCAACCCTCACCGGATCACTAACAGGATTTACACCATCAGTCACTCTGTAGGTGAAACTGTCGAAAGTTCTGCCATTACTATCCTCAGGCGGCAACCCGTCAAACGCCTCGTAGACGAATCGGCCGTCAGCACCAAACGTCGAGCGGAAAGTAGACAGATTAGACGCGAAGCGCGGTAACTCCAGAAGCTCTGCCGTCAGGCAGGTGTTGGTGATGTGCTCATCGTCTTCGTCGTTCGCCAAAACACCCTGACTACCCTGCAGTTTTCCGCAACGATCATCATAAATGACACCGCGACGTTCGATTCTGCTGGGGAAGGTAAGCTGGAATGTATCGTCAGCGGTTACAGGCGGAGTGTTAATACCAACGTCGAAGCAGAATACGGCTCTTACAGGATCACTGGACAATCCATCGCGATCGATAAGTGTCA
The DNA here is from genome assembly GCA_964649465.1 of uncultured Granulosicoccaceae bacterium. Classification (GTDB taxonomy): domain Bacteria; phylum Pseudomonadota; class Gammaproteobacteria; order Granulosicoccales; family Granulosicoccaceae. The sequence continues at coordinate 2,110 of CAZYRP010000149.1, forward strand.
CGTCATACTCCAGGCCGATTGGCGCATACAGCGGTGGCGGAATCACTTCGATCTGGCTGCCGGCAGGTTGAAACGAAACCGCACAAGCCGGTTGATCAGTAAGACAGGCTTCGACCAGAGTGTCTGCAACGAGAGAACTATCGTTAAACCGGGTGCTGCACTCCTGCAAATTACCCTGTCTCACAATTGTACTTCCGACCCGGGCAATGCCAGTGTCATCGCCGGCTGGAATTCTTACTACGGTGCTGCCACCACCAAGCACATCACCATCGTTGAGTTGCAGGCTTGGCACGGTGTTGCTGCCCCGGTCAGAACCGTCACCAGCGCCACCCCCACCACCGCAAGCGGTTGCCATCACCAGCACAACGGCGACTAAAACACTGGTTTTCTGCATGTATAACGACATCGGGGTTCTCGAAATTAGCTGCTTAATTGTCATGACGAAATATAGCTGGCATCTGAGGCAATGGACAGCGACGCGGGTTAATTTTCGTGTCAGCAAATGTGACCTAAATTGCCTCTACAAAGCAAGGAAACAGGCCACACACCTCAGGTTGTTAACATCAGAGGGTCATCCGTGGCTAAAAATCCAGCAGTAATATCTGGCATTAATATCCGGCAATATTGCCTGTGGCCCTCAAAACGAAACCTGAATAGGTTTCAGTATTCAGCCTGCAAACCTTATCCGGGCCGGTCCTCGCGGCTGCGCACTGACACATCGGCGGAAGTCAAAACAGACACACCATGCCCGTCTTCAATACAAAATCCACCACCAACGTCTATGCCCCGGGCAGTGCCAACCATATTTTCGCCACCTGCAACCGAGGCGCATACCTCAGCGCCTGCAAGCGCATCATAGTTTTTCCATCTGCCAGCCAAATCCCGCAGCGCTTCAGGCGCATCAACGGTTACAACATCCACCAGTCGAGTCGCTATCTTCGCTATCAGTTCAGAACGATCCGGCAGTCCGCTCTGACCACACAAAGAAAATAAGTCTGTACTTGCCTGCTCGATTAATTGCGCCTCATCGCCACGTTTGTAGTTAATACCCATACCGACCACGATGCAGGTACCGGTTCTCGATGTTGCGGCTTTGGACTCAACCAGAATTCCAGCTAGTTTGGCATTGTTAACTAAGACATCATTCGGCCATTTAAGCATCGCATCGGCAATACCTGCACTTCGCAAACAATCACACAACACTGCACCTGCCAGCAAAGATAAGCCGTTGAAGTGATCAATCGATTCACGACGATTAAACCGCATAGAAAATGTCACTCCGCTGTCTGGAGAGTGCCAGGTTTTACCACGTCTGCCACGACCAACTGTCTGATGCTCAGCAGCACAAAGCGTTACCGGTGCCGAAAACGCTCCATCAAGAAGCCAGGTATTGGTTGAACCCACTGTCTGCAAAACATGCACATCAATTTCACATCCGGAGGCCTGGCACTTCCCGGCTATACCGGACTCACTCAGAGGTGTAATTTCCGGCGCTGTCATTTTGTCACTGTGTGTCATATTTAAGTCTTTAAGCTGCAGTTATATTGCAAAAACAGGTTCATTCCGTCAATAAAAGATCATAAGAAAATTACACTGCTAAAAACAACAAAACCCGCCAAATAAATCCGTTAAGTAGCACTATAATTCAGTCGATAGTCAATTTATATTCAAAGACTTAACAAGTGGACTGAATCTGTGCACAAGCGACTTAACTTACTACTATGCCTCGCAACACTCGCACTCACCAGCGGCAAACTGCACGCAGAAAAAACCTACGTCTACAAAGAAACAGACGGCACGGTTTGGTTTACCAATGTTAAACCCTCGTCCCAGGATTCTACCCGTTACAAACTGATTGAAGTCAAAGGTCGTCAAACAGCAACCAAAAGCTGCGTTGGTATGAATGAACGTAAACTGGGTGAGCGCGCAGCCAACTACCAGCAGGACATCGCCAAATACGCGGGTGAATTTCAAATAGATGCGAAACTGGTATTGGCAGTAATACGCAACGAATCCTGTTTTGACAAAGCCGCGGTATCTTCAGCCGGTGCTGAAGGACTCATGCAACTCATGCCGGCAACAGCGATATCCCTCGGTGTTACAAACTCATTCAGCCCGCAGCAAAATATACGTGGTGGCACGCAGTATTTAGCAGAGTTGATCAAGCGCTATGACAACAACCTGGTCTGGGCGCTCGCTGCATACAATGCAGGCCCCGGTGCAGTGGCAAAATACGATGGAGTTCCACCATACCCGGAGACGCAAAAATATATAGAGAAAGTGATGAAGTCGTATCGCACCTATCTGCGCTAGTGGGTTGTGCGGGAAGTTAGTGAACAGACTTTTCAAAGCCGCAGTCGTCAGAGCAAGGCGGAAAAACGCAGGCATAGCGGGGCCTATGTCGAGTTTTTCCAACGCAGCTATGGCGACTGTAGCGAAGAAAAGTGTTTACTAACTTTCCACACAGCCCACTTGTGTAGTGAAACGTTCAAACACAGGTTACCGGCACCTCACACGATCCCTCAAACAGAGCACTACTGAATTCAATACAATTGCTTTATAGTTTGCTTATGCACGAAAACAGCACACTGGCCGCTCGCCTCCTTGAAGTAATTGAGCAAGATATACTTCCGCTAACAAAATCCGGCGTAACTGCAGGCAACAAAATTTTTGGTGCGGCCCTGCTGCATAAAAAATCCCTTGAAACCTACCTTGCGGAAACCAACAACGAGATGGAAAACCCTCTCTGGCATGGTGAGATGCATTTGCTAAAGCGATTTTACGAAATACCTGCAGATGAGCGCCCGGCAACAAAAGACCTGATTTTTTTATCCACTCACGAGCCTTGTAGCCTGTGCCTGTCTGCAATAACCTGGTGTGGCTTCGACAACTTCTACTATTTTTTCAGTTACCAGGATTCCCGCGACTCCTTCGCAATTCCGCACGATCTAAAAATTCTGAAAGAAGTATTCGGGCTCGACAATTACCGCGCTGAGAACGAATTCTGGACCAGCAGTGCCGTGCAGGACCTGATCAGTAAATCGCCAGATCCCGATACGCTGGTCACCCGTGCCAGCACTATAAAGCAACAGTACGACGATCTGTCTTCCTTATACCAGTCAAACAAAGCAAACAACGATATTCCTCTTAACTAGCGTTAACACCCTGCACCTGCCTACAGCACCAACCCTGGCTTAGGACATCACCGGTCTGCACACCTCACACCCTATTGCCCCCAGACGCCGTTTTAATTGATCAAATACTTCGTCATCAGAGCACACACCAACTATTGCTCCACCGGAGCCCGCATACTTAGCACTGACTCCACAATCTCTGGCAGTTTGAATCATCTGCAAATGATGTGGATTGAGATTCGATATGGAATGACGAATGTCAAAATTGCGATCCATATATTTACTGACCAACGCGTGGTCACCACTCTTTATTGCAAGTAAGGTCTGACCGGTTAGTTCTGCAAGCTCCTGCATTGCATCAACGACGTCACTCTCACCTGAGTCATAGCGCGATCGAAGGTCATTGTGAAACACTTCGGTGGGTTCACTCCCGGCGCTGCTATACGCAAGGTAAATCGGCGGTAAAAGAGCACTATCAAGAACCTCATAATTGCCACATTGATAACCTTCTATCTCCTGCATCTCTACAAAGTTCATAGAGATAAGCCCTTCATAAATCTGAACCACCCGATCCTGCAGTCCACCACCTATATTCAGTTCGCGACGCTCGACATCCAATGCGAGTGAAGGCAAAATTCGTTGATCAATACTGACTGCATAAAATTCCATCAGTGCTTTAAGCATAGCCACCACCAAAGCACTCGATCCTGCTAACCCCACCATGCGTGGAATATTCGTTCGATAGCTTGCGGTAAAACATCTATCGAGAGACAAAGATGGTTGTTTGCGTGCAAGATAACGGGCAAATACACTAACTGTCGCTTTAAACAGCCTGCTGGCGCCATAGTAACCGTCTATCTCAATTTGGTCCTGCAATGCCGCAACAGAATCAAAACGATATTCATCTGTCTCTATTACAAGCTGTTTTGATTCCACCAAAGTAACTTCAGCAAAGAAATTTTTGCAAATGGCAGACAAAGTTCTACCACCGTATCCGTCTGACGGGTTGCCAATTAATCCGATTCTTGCGTAACTTTTTTGCGTAACGCTTTGCATGTACTGTCGACCGATTCCTGACTTTATTACTGACACACTCTGTATTGAGACAAAGCTGTCTGGCATAAAAAAACCCGCAATTGATGCGGGTTTTTCTAATTTAGCACAGCGTGTGCCGTGCAGAAACAAAGTTTTATCCGCACCGCGCTACATAGTGCGGAATGATACCACTAGCGTACAAAACCTTTACCGTGTAGCTCAACACGGCGGTTTGCAGCTCTGCCGGCAACACTGTCATTGCCCTCTGCCGGCGAGTCTTCGCCAAAGGAGTTAACCTCAGAAAGCTGAGACTGCTTAACACCCTGCCCCACGAGGTAGCGTGCGACACTTCTAACGCGCCGATCAGACAAGGCCAGATTATAGTCGGCATCACCGGTTGAGTCCGCATGTCCTTCAAGGTTTAAACTGGCATTGGTCGCTACACGCATATTGCTCGCAACGTTTGACAGAATGGACCGAGCGCTTGAGGTGAGCTCAGCGGAATCTACATCAAAAAGAACCATATCAATTAATAAATCAGCCGCCTCACAGCCGTTGCGATCAACCACAATACCCAGCGGAGTTGAAAGACAGGAATCAACGTTATCCAGCACGCCGTCGTTATCGTTGTCAAGCGGCTTCTTTGCGGCAGCAACAACCGGTTTTGGAATTTCAACCGGCTTTACAGGAGCAGGAGCGACAGCGGGCTTTGCCTGTGCAAGTCTCGGCTGCTTTTTACTTCCAATACCCATACGGTATAAAAGACCCACCTGACCGTAGTTGGTATCGTCACCATTGGTCATCGCCTCAGCACGCAGGCCAAGCCCCTTACTGGTTACATACTCGAGACCAGCACCAACAATTACCGGCGATGAGTCTTCTCGTTCAAACACCAAATTTGAGCCGACGATGCTGTTATCGATGCTCGCAAGACCCAGTCTGCCGAAGCCTGTTAAACCTTTACGTTGAGCGTTGTGCTTATTCCGACCTACGTACGCCAGTGCACTGATGCCATTCAGGTGATAGTTTAAGCGACCTGCAGATGCGCTGCCGTCTGCACCCGCACTTGGTGAGAAGCCGGCACTACCGAGATCAGCAGACTGGAACTCGACAGAAAACGTGGGTGTAACATCAGCGCCAATAGTCACCTGGCCCGCTGGTTCTACCCGATCGTTAACATCCAGATTCGGAAAATTCTCAACACTGGGTGTTAGTCGGCTCGCACCAATACCAGCTGACGCGTAAACGCCTTTTCGAAAGTCAGATCCGTCGTTTACCGAAGGACTAAGACTGGCACAACCGGGAAGCACTGCAATAAGTACCGCACTTAGAACAATCGGTCTAACCGATGTTCCATAAGGGAAATCGTGAAACATTGAAATATAACCTCAAAAACTTATAAAAATAAAAAGACTTTCGTCTGTTTATTTCCATGCAATGAGGGGCCCACGCACATAACACTGAAATCCAGCTTTAGCTACCCGCTCCCGAAACTTATCTCAACTTACTTAGTATTCAATCAGTTAGAAAAAAACATCTTGCCGTTAACGAGTGTTAATAATCGCAATAGGTCAATTGTTGTATCACAGCTAGAAGCTTTGGGAATGGTTAAGCGCCTGATCGATATCCCACAATATATCTTTAATCGACTCCAACCCGACTGACATTCGGATCATATCCGCAGTGACCCCTGCGACTACCTGTTCATCTTCAGACATCTGCCGATGGGTGGTAGATGCCGGATGGGTGATGAGTGTTTTCGCATCACCAATATTAACCAGGTGACTGAGAAACTGCGCCGATTCAATAAACTTTTTACCCGCTGCCATTCCTCCTTTAACACCAAAGTTAAGCACGCCGCCTGATCCTTTCGGGAAGTACTTAGCGGCAAGCTCATAGTAGGGGGAGCTTTTAAGTCCCGGATATCCAACCCAATCCACTGCTTCATGCGACTCCAGAAACTCAGCCACAGCAAGTGCGTTTTCTACATGTCTTTCCATCCTCAATGGAAGTGTTTCAAGACCTTGCAGAAATAAAAAGGAATTGAACGGACTAAGCGAAGGCCCCATGGTGCGCAGTACCTCACAACGCGCCCTCATGGTGTAACCAAAATCACCGAATGTCTCGTAAAACTTGATACCGTGATAGCCTTTAGAAGGCTCTAACATTGCTGGAAAGTTACCGTTATCCCACGGGAACTTACCGGATTCTATCAGTACACCACCAATCGACGTACCATGCCCACCAATAAACTTGGTGGCTGAATGCACAATGATATCGGCCCCATGTTCAAACGGCCTGAATAAATAAGGCGATGCCATCGTGTTATCAACAATAAACGGTACCCCTGCTTCGTTGGCTATTTTCGCAATGTTTTCAAAATCAACAACACTGCAGGTGGGGTTGCCAATTGTTTCAGCGTAAATCGCTTTAGTCTTTTCTGTAATTGCCCGTCGATAATTCTCGGGGTTTGATGCATCGACGAAAGTAGTATTGATCCCCAACTTTCGAAAGTTCACATCAAACTGGGTATAGGTACCACCGTAAAGTGCTTTGCTGGAAACAATTTCATCGCCACACTCAAGTATTGTTAGCAGCGCTACCATCTGTGCCGCCATACCGGAACCAGTAGCGACCGCTGCCCGACCACCTTCCAGCGATGCCATGCGCTCCTCGAATACAGCAGTTGTTGGATTCATCAATCGCGTATAGATGTTGCCAAAGGTCTGCAAATTAAACAGACTGGCAGCATGATCAGAATCATCAAATACGTAAGATGTAGTCTGGTACAAAGGCACGGCACGAGAACTTGTGGCAGCATCCGGCATTTGGCCCGCGTGAAGGCAGCGCGTTTCAATTCCGTATTCACGATCAGACATTATTCGTTAACTCAAACTGGTAAGGAATGACACAGGCTAATGGGCCGCTTGGTAAATAAGGTAACTAACTTTTCACAGCTACAGTTGTCAGTGCAAGGCGGAAAAACGCAGGCATATAGATCATACGTCGAGTTTTTCCAACGCAGCAAATGCGGCTGTAGCGAAGGCAAAGTGTTACCTCATTTATCAAGCGGCCCACTAGTAAGGAACAACACGGGGTCTTTTGGCAGAGATTATCCCGGTGGATACCCCAATAAAGCCCAGGCCACCAAATAAACGTGCGTACTCAATTTTCACACATCTATCCATAACTACCTCAAGTCCCGCTTGCGACGCAAGTTCTGCTGCTTGTTCATTTACCACCCCAAGCTGCATCCACAATACGCGAGCATTAATCTGAATTGCAGATTGACTGGTGTGCATCACCCGATCAGGTCGTTGAAACACATCAACAATATCAACCGGCTCCGGTACAGATTCAAGATCCGGGTAGCAGGTTTGCCCTAGAATCTCTTTGTATGTCGGATTAACCGGAATAATTCTGTAGCCATGGTCGAGCATATACTTGGCAGCAAAAAAACTGGGTCGCGATTCATTGGCAGATAATCCAACAACTGCAATAACCTTGTTTTCTGTGAGTATTCGCCTGAGTGAAGCTACATCTGTCATTGAGTTAAACTCCAAAGCCGGATGCACATAATAACGTTGTACTGGCAACGCAACAACGTTGTGTGCTGTTATAAACCCTACAATGGACTTATAGACTCACAATGAACACTCGTTTGGCTTTAATCGGTTTAATCCTGGCCCTGTCTAATCTCTCATGGGCTACAGAATCACCACTATTGCAGCATGTAACAGATGGGAAAAGTATCATCATTATGCGTCACGCACTCGCCCCCGGCACTGGAGATCCGGAGAGTTTTGAACTCCGGCAATGCAGCACACAACGTAATTTGTCTGAAAAAGGCCGGCAACAGGCAAGACAAATTGGCGCAAATTTTAAAAAACTCGGCATCCAGGACGCGAAGATCTATTCAAGCCAATGGTGCCGCTGCCTGGATACTGCGACCGAGATGGACCTGGGTAAGCTGCAGGAGTTACCACTGCTAAATTCCTTTTACGAAAACAGGGAAGTCGGACCAGCGCAAATGAAAAATCTAAAAGACTGGCTCACAAATCTCACTGGCGAACGGGATGAAGCTCAACCGATTATTCTTGTCACCCATCAAGTTGTCATTTCTGCGCTTACCGGTGTATACCCAGCTTCAGGTGACGCTATTATTTTTCAGCTAACCGATGACTCTGATATCGAAGTGCTCGGCACCGTAGATGCGCCACAGTAGAGTTTTTACCCCGACTACTTAAGGCACAGAAGCTATAGAGCGCTTCATTTCAGCAATAGTTGCTGCATAGTCTCCACTGCCAAAAATAGCAGAGCCCGCAACAAAAGTGTCGGCGCCATGTGCTGCAATCTCTTTGATGTTGTCGGTTTTTACACCGCCATCCACTTCAAGCCGGATATCAAGTTCGCTGCTATCTATTATCGAGCGCACCTGCTTAAGTTTCTGCAGGGTCGATGGAATAAAACTTTGACCTCCGTAACCCGGATTGACAGACATCAGAAGAATCATGTCGGTCTTATCCATTACGTGGTCAAGGTAGCTTAAGGGTGTGGCTGGATTAAACACCAGACCGGATTTACAACCACTGTCCTTTATCAACTGCAATGTGCGATCAATATGTTCAGAGGCCTCAGGGTGAAAAGTTATATAGTTCGCACCAGCATCTGCGAACTCGGGTATCAGGCGATCGACAGGCTTCACCATAAGATGCACATCAATAACGGCTTTGATGCCGTAATCACGTAGCGCTTTACAGACCATCGGGCCAAAAGACAAGTTCGGAACGTAGTGATTGTCCATCACATCAAAGTGAATAATGTCAGCGCCGGCATCTAACACCTGCTCGACATCCTGCCCCAACCGAGCAAAGTCGGCTGATAAAATCGACGGGGCTATCCAGGGTGTTTTCATTTCTACGTTAACCTGCCAATTTTAGTTTTACCTCCGACTGACCTCTGATTTACTTCAGGCCGGACCCGGGAGCTTCTGCGACGCAGGCTCCTAGTGCCGAATTCTACCAGTCACTACAATTAGCTGCAGCTTATAGCAGCGAGGAATCGAAAAATTCCTGCGGCCCTGCTTTTGCACACACAAAGTTCGTTCAGCTGACTCTCACCAGGCCGCACTAAGATGGTTTTTTGTAAACTTTGCACTCTTCCCTGATCTCACCATTCAATCCAAAACCAATCAGTTACACTAAGTCATGAATAGAAGAAAGATCCTGCAAACTCTTCTCGCGCTGCCAGCCACAGCGTGCAGCCTTGCTACAGCGGGAACTCCGCTTTTTCCCGGAAGAAGAATTATGACGCCACAGCGCAAAGTAATTCGCGGCGAGCCAAGAAACAGTGACACGGCCCCCGCGGGAAGCTTCGCCAGAACCATGTCTGACGGCTTGTTGTTTCTGACCAACGGCTTTGGATTTCAACACCAGATTCCACCAGATAGCTACATCGAATGGCATCTTGATAAAACCCGAACACAGATGAAATTCAGGTGTGTTAACAGTGATCAGTATCGAGTCAAAGCATTCCCGTGTGCGGTTATTGGCACGATGGGAGGACGGTACGAGACGCTAGGTAACCCGGGCTCAGTCCAGGGTCTGGAGAATGAATTCAGGATGAAAGGTGAAGGCTTGCAAAGCCCGCTTTTCGATCTTACGCCAACGCAGAAGCTCTGTGGATTTCCGTGTTTTTTGTCAGAATTGCCACAAACAGATATGACCGTTTCAACAAGCTATGCAGGCAACCCGACGGTCAATACCTTCCTCGACATGTACCTGCACGATGTCGACACACCAGAAACCGTATCGCACACATCGCTGCTCGGCACCACAAACGGCATCAACAGCAACCGTACAAAAGCTTACAACATCAATGTCTGGTTTAAAAAACCCGAACAAGCCAACGGTGGTTCAACCAGGCCGGACCGTGGCTGGGCGGGTGGCAAGGTTGTCGGCAGCGCGAATATTTCAGGCCACGCTTTTCATGTGATTTTAAAAATCGAGACTGGTGGAGGAAACTATTTTCGCTACATCGCACTGGTACCAGTAGCCGATTCCATTAAGACATTGAACATCAACCAGGTGATGGACTGGGCACAAAGCGATTTGCGACCCATCCTTGAAGCAAGCAGTGACGCCAAACAAATGATGGCCAAACCTGACCCACGGGGCTTCAAAGCGCCTCGCTGGCCAGACCAACGCATGGTTCTATCGGGCTTACATATAGGCAATGAAATCTGGTGGTCCGACCTGTCAGGCCAGGAAGGGATAATCAACTGGGACACTCTGCGAATCGATGTCGATGGTTACGGTACTTTCGGATGGGGGGAAAAGACATCTGCTTCTCTTAACTCCACAAGTCAATCCAACAGCGAGCAAGCCGCGAGCAAAAAAGACACAGCATCAGAGACAGAATTTACGGAAATCCGTGAGTGGGATGAAAAACCGATCACCGTACAGCCAGAGGGCACGGATGGTCAGGAAGTTAAGAAGAAAGGTTTGCTGGGCAGACTTTTCGATAGCTTCAAATAAAGCGTTGCGCCCTGACACTGCATCTTCAGGTCAGGCGACGCTCTTGCGCCACAGTGCTTTTATTCTTCGCCTCTATCGCCACGAAAGTGCAACGACGAGACCTGGAGATAATTAATTGGAGCTGGTGAACGGAGTCGAACCGCCGACCGGCTGATTACAAATCAGTTT
>CAZYRP010000150.1:0-12964 GCA_964649465.1 uncultured Granulosicoccaceae bacterium
GGCGTTTTCAGTGCCGACGCGCCAAACAAAAACACTGCATGCATTGACACTGGTCTTTGAGGCTATGAACAACGAAATCAAACAACAAGTCGCTGCACTGGATTGCTTTAAAAATCCCTGTGATATAACCCCGCTCGATGGCGGACTGACCAATGTGAATGTAATGGTTACTGACAGTCAAAGTAAATACGTTGTGAGGCTGGGTGCTGATATCCCGGAACATGGTGTGATGCGCTGGAACGAACTCGCGTTATCGAGAGCTGCAAGCAATGCCGGGTTTTCACCAAAGGTTTTTCACCACGAACCCGGTGTGCTTGTACTGGAATTTATAGAGGCAAAGACATATACCGAAGCCGATGTGCAGGATCCTGCAACACTGCCGCGTGTCATTGACTTTATCAGGCAGGTACATCTGGGCTTAAGCAAACACCTGACGCAACCTGCGCTGGCGTTCTGGCCGTACCATGTGAATCGCACTTATGTTGCACGCCTCAAAGCAGATGAGTCTGCGTATAAGACTGAACTGCCTGAGATGCTGTTACACAATAGCCGGCTTGAAGCAGCAACCGGCAAGATCGATATGGTGATCACTCACAATGACCTGCTGGCAGCCAACATTCTCGATGATGGCAAGCGTCTTTGGCTTATCGACTGGGAATATGGCGGATTTAACTCCCCGTTGTTCGATCTTGCCGGCCTGGCATCCAATAACGATTTGTCTGTGCAGCAGGAGCGTGCAATGATCAATCAATATTTTGATTCTGATGACAACTCCCTATGGCGCTCATACAATGCGCTTAAGTGCAGCTCTCTGATGCGGGAAACACTGTGGTCAATGACCTCTGAAATTCATTCCACACTGGATGTAGATTACGCCAGCTATACCGCAGAGAATATGGAAAAGCTTACCAGGGCACTCTCCGATTTTGATCAATTGTAAGGCTTCCGGTGTCACTCCCTAACACGTCAAAAATCATAATAGTCGGGGGTGGCATCGTTGGCTGTTCCACCGCTTACCATCTTGCACAAATGGGGCAGGAGGTTTTGTTACTCGAAAAGGCGCAGCTTACATCGGGCTCTACCTGGCACGCCGCAGGTCTGGTCGGGCAACTTCGTTCAAACGCTAATATCACACAGCTTTTAGGTTACTCAATAGAACTCTACAACAAGCTGGAGCAGGAAACAGGTCTTGCAACCGGTTGGAAAATGAACGGAGGATTACGCCTTGCCTGTAACCAGGAGCGCTGGACAGAGGTTAAAAGACAGGCGACAACTGCACACAGTTTTGGTCTGGATATGCAGCTCATGACGGCAACAGAAGCGCAGGACTTATGGCCACTGATGGACATAAGCGATGTTGTCGGTGCGGCCTTTCTGCCAACAGACGGACAGGCAAGCCCTTCAGACATTGCGCAGGCTCTTGCGAGTGGCGCCAGAGCAAAAGGTGCCATGCTAATTGAGCAGATGCCGGTGACCGAAATCCTGACCGACAAAGGCAGGATAGTCGGGGTACGAACAGCAGAAGGCGATGTCACCTGCGAAAAACTGGTGCTGTGTTGTGGTCAATGGACCCGTGAGCTTGCTAAACGCATTGGTGTTACGGTGCCGCTGGTATCGGTTGAGCATCAATACATGATAACGGAATCTTTTAATGTACCTTCCACGTTGCCGACACTACGCGACCCTGATCGGCTTACTTACTACAAAGAGGAAGTTGGCGGTTTAATAATGGGCGGGTATGAACCCAATGGTATTCCGTGGGCGGTAGACGGAATTCCGGATCCGTTTGATTTTCAGCTTCTTGAATCCAACTTTGATCACTTCCAGCAGATAGTAGAGCTTGCCTTGCCGCGCGTACCGGCATTACAAACGACGGGCGTAAAAGAGTTGATCAACGGCCCTGAGAGTTTCACACCCGATGGAAATTTTATCCTCGGTGAAGCGCCCGAGATGAGCAATGTTTTTGTCGGGGCCGGTTTTAATGCGTACGGCATTGCAGCCGGTGGCGGCGCAGGTATGGCATTGGCAGAATGGGTTGCCAGCGGTGCACCACCTTATGATTTGTGGCCGGTAGATATACGCCGCTTTGGACGGCCTCATACAGATGAAAGCTGGGTACGCAAACGTACGATGGAGGCTTACGGTAAACACTACACAATGGCATGGCCTGCGGAAGAACACAGCAGTGCACGTCCGTGTCGCAGATCACCGCTTTATTCTGTGCTGAAAGATAGCGGCGCGGTGTTTGGAGAGAAACTTGGCTGGGAACGCCCCAACTGGTTTGCAGAGGCAGGTGAAGAAGCAAAAGACATCTATACCTTTGAGCAACCTAACTGGCACGCTGCCGTGGCACGAGAACACAAAGCAGCACGGGAAAGTGCCGTAATTATAGATCAAACATCATTCGCAAAATTTATCCTTAAGGGGCCGGATGCAGAAGCAGCGCTAAACTGGATAGCATCCAATCGTGTCGATAAACCTGTAGGCTCTATCATCTACACACAGATGCTTAATGACCACGGTGGCATTGAGTGTGATCTCACCTGTGCTCGCATCGCAGAAAACGAGTACTACATTGTCACAGGCACGGGCTTCGCCACTCACGATTTTGACTGGATATCACGCAATATTCCACCAGAGCTGAACGCGCAGCTTGTCGATGTGACGTCCGCTAACACGGTACTGTCTTTGTTTGGTCCTAACGCTCGAAAAATTTTACAAACCTGCACACGCGATGATATCAGCAATGAGAATTTCTCCTTTGCACAGGCTCGTACTATCGGTATTGCGGGCTGCCCTGTGCTGGCAATGCGTATAACGTATGTTGGTGAACTCGGGTGGGAGTTACACCTGCCAACAGAATACGCACAAACAGTCTTCGATGCTTTACATGCAGCAGGTAGTGAGTACGGTTTGCGTAATGCCGGGTATCGAGCTATTGAAACTTTGCGTCTTGAAAAAGGCTACCGTGCATGGAGTTCTGATATCGGACCGGACCACACACCAGATGAAGCTGGATTGGGCTGGGCAGTTAAAATGACTTCAGACATCTCTTTTAAAGGCAGAGACGCCGTACAAAAGCAACGCGATTATGGCGTTAAAAAAATGATGGCTCTGTTTACCTGTGATGGTGATGTAATTTTATCTGGACGTGAAACCATTTACCGCAACAATAAAGCTTGTGGCTGGTTATCCTCCGCAGGCTATGGGCATACCATTGGAAAAAGCGTCGGCATGGGATACGTGCGCCACGATGACGTGGTAACTAACGAGTACGTGATGGCAGGTAAGTATGAGCTTGAAGTAGCCACCGACAGAGTCAAAGCTCAGGTATCTATTGAGCCATTAATAGATCCAAAAATGCGAAATATTAAGGCTTGATAAACAGATTTGGTCAAATCACACATTTGATCAGGTTTTGTAGAAATTTTAAGGAATAAATTTGTGGAAGCTCTGATAGATCTCAAAGCATTAAAAGCCGCCGCCGACGAAGGTGCTATTGATACTGTGCTGGTATGTCTGGTCGACATGCAAGGTCGATTAATGGGTAAGCGATTCCATGTATCGAATTTTTTAGAGAGTGCCTGGCAAGAGACCCATTGCTGCGATTATTTATTGGCAACAGATCTTGAGATGGAAACACCAGATGGTTACGAATCCACCAGCTGGGAAGCAGGCTATGGCGACTACGTGATGAAACCTGATCTCAGCACCCTGCGGCTGGTGCCATGGTTGGAGGGAACGGCATTGGTGTTATGCGATATTCTTGATCACCACACTCATCAACCGGTGCCTCACTCACCACGTGCGGTATTGAAGACACAAATCGAACGCCTTGCCGAACTCGGTTTTACATCGATGATGGCAACAGAGCTTGAGTTTTTTATTTTCAGAAAGTCCCTGGAGTATCATCGCAAAACTCAGTACATGAAGCTCGAACCAATTAGTGGTTACAACGAGGACTATCACATATTGCAGACCACCAAGGAAGAGTCTGTGATGCGCAGGTTACGCAATTGTTTGTACGCTGCCGGTATACCGGTGGAAAATTCCAAAGGTGAAGCAGAGGCAGGCCAGGAAGAGCTAAATATCAAGTACAGTGCGGCACTGGATTGCGCCGATCATCACACCATTGCCAAGCATGCGACCAAAGAAATTGCCTGGCAAACAGGGCACTCAGCATCTTTTTTACCCAAGTGGCATAGTGATCGTGTAGGCAGTGCCAGCCATATACACTTGTCATTGTGGAAGGATGGCAAGAACAGTTTCTACGATGCTGATGCTGAATTCGGTATGTCCGAACTGATGCAACAGTTTATGGCAGGTTTAATCACTTATTCACCGGATTACACGGTTTTTTTGGCACCATACATAAATTCGTATAAACGATTTAAGAAGGGCACATTTGCACCTACAAAAACGGCATGGTCAGTGGATAACCGCACCGCCGGATTTCGTGTCTGTGGTGAGGGAACGCAATCAGTACGTGTTGAATGCCGGATTGCAGGTTCCGATGTAAATCCATACCTTGCGCAGGCAGCGCTGATCGCCGCAGGTATTAAGGGAATAGAAGACCAACTCACACTGCAGCCGCCGGCCACTGGTGATCTCTACAACGATGATACGGTTGGCGACATCCCGGGTACGCTGCGTTCCTCATTAGAGCAACTGAAGAATTCATCTATGCTAAAGGAGGCCATGGGCGATACAGTAATAAAGCACTATGTTCGTTGTGCAGAATGGGAACAGGAGTGCTTCGATGACGTTGTCACCCAATGGGAAATTGCACGGGGGTTTGAAAAAGCCTGATATTGATAAATTGATCTAAAAAACTGATTTTCGTTTTGATTGATCGTCTCGCCGCGAGGATATAAAAATATAACCCGTAAAAATGAAATGCAGTTTACTGTAAAGTGATACAACATCTCGCTTTGACTATTCCCGTCAAAGGCAACAAAAGCTGTTCGAAAAATCACGGAGAGAATTATCCATGTCAACAGTCATAAAAGGCGGAACCATTGTAACAGCGGATCTAAGCTATGAGGCAGACGTCAGGATAGAAGGCGGCAAAATTACTGAAATCGGTCCGGATCTATCCGGTGATAAATCATTAGATGCCACTGGCTGCTATGTCATGCCCGGTGGTATTGATCCCCATACCCATCTCGAGATGCCGTTCATGGGCACTTATACAAGCGATGATTTCGAATCGGGCACTCGAGCGGCGCTATCCGGTGGTACCACAATGGTGGTCGATTTTTGCTTACCGTCACCAGGCCAGTCACTGCTTGAGGCTCGCCAGATGTGGGACAACAAAACCAGCAAGGCTTCCTGTGACTATTCATTCCACATGGCTATCACCTGGTGGAGCGAACAGGTGTTCAACGTAATGGCCACAGTGGTCGACGAAGGTATTAATACCTTCAAACATTTCCTCGCCTACAAGGGTGCGCTGATGGTAAATGATGAAGAGATGTATGCATCATTCACTCGCTGCAGTGCGCTCGGTGGTATGCCATTGGTTCACGCAGAAAATGGTGATGTAATTGCCCAGCTACAAGCGTCATTAATGAATGAGGGTAATAACGGACCAGAGGGGCACGCCTATTCACGACCACCTCAGGTGGAAGGTGAAGCAACCAATCGTGCCATCATGATCGCCGATATGGCTGGTGTTCCTCTTTATGTGGTTCATGTGTCCTGTGAGGAAGCACATGAAGCTATTCGTCGTGCACGCCAGAATGGCAAGCGCGTTTTTGGAGAGCCATTGATTCAACACCTGGTGCTAGATGAATCTGAGTATTTTAACGCAGACTGGGATCATTCCGCGCGCAGAGTGATGTCACCGCCATTCAGAAACAAACAACATCAGGACTCACTATGGGCCGGCCTTGCCGCAGGCAGTTTACAGGTAGTGGCGACAGACCATTGTGCGTTTACTACAGAACAGAAGCGTATGGGGCTGGGTGACTTTACAAAAATTCCGAACGGCACCGGTGGGCTGGAAGATCGCTTGTCGGTACTGTGGACATTCGGTGTGTCCACCGGTCGATTAACCATGAATGAATTTGTCGCCACAACTTCAACCAACGTTGCAAAAATTCTTAACATGTACCCGAAGAAAGGCGCAATTCTTACAGGCAGCGATGCAGATATTGTAGTGTGGGATCCGGAACGTACAGAGACTATTGCTGCCAGCAGGCAACATTCAGCTATAGACTACAATGTGTTTGAAGGAGTTGAAGTAAAGGGTTTGCCGCGATTCACCCTGACTCGGGGAAAAGTTGTCTGTCGTGAAGACGAGATTAACACCGAAGCAGGGCATGGTGAATTCGTTGCACGCGATGCCTACCCCGCAACCAACCGTGCACTCTCGACCTGGAAAGAAGAAACAGCACCACAACCCATAGATCGTGACCCGGCCAAAATGCCGGCTGGCGTATAAGCTGTGCGTGTAAACCGCTGGATTCTCAGTGATAAAGCGCCAGGAGCGTGTGCAGTCGATTCGCTTCAATAAAACACAGGATAATTATGAGCACCGTATTAAAGTCAATTTCGAAAGGGCTCTCTGCCAGTACAGAGATTGTTGTTGGCACCAGAGATACCGCTCACCATGTGGGGAGCGGCAGGGTTAAAGTGCTTGCCACACCCGTTATGGTGACCTTACTTGAAGAGGCCGCGTTGTTAGCGGTGGAAGGGTTGTTGCCAGAGGGGCATCAAAGCGTCGGCACATTGCTCAATGTAAGTCATATTGCGGCAACGCCCGTAGGCAGCAGAGTTATCGCTCACGCAGAAGTCGTAGAGGTTGATGGACGGATTATCCGGTTCAAAGTTCGGGCAGAAGATGAACAGGAACTCATTGGTGAAGGAACGCACGAGAGAATAGTTGTTGATGTCAGTCGTTTTGACGAGCGCGTGCAAAATAAGGCTGGCTAACAGGGTTACGCGGGGCAGAAGCTCTGCTGCTGTGAGCGCACCACAGCGATTCGTCTTAGCTCATTAAGTGGCATCACCAGGAACACCGATGATAACAAATCCGATCAAAACCAACAGATACTCCGGCCTTTCAATTGTCCTGCATTGGATTGCCACCTTCTCTGTAGTCGCACTTTTCGTGAGTCACGAGGCAAGCAGTAACAGTGGTATGGCTGCATTTCACGTTGGTGGCGGTGCAATACTGGGGGTTTTATTGCTATGGCGGGTTCTCAGACGACCGGTGAGAGGGTTTGCCGATAAGCCGGATCAGCCGGTCCTGTTAAATCTTATATCAACGCTTGTCATGTGGGGGCTATTGATATCGATATTTGTTGTTGTGGTTACCGGCTACTTAATACCGTGGACGCAAGGGCAACCACTCGAGATTTACAGCGTCATTTCAATTCCGTCTTTTATGAGTGAATCTGTAGGGTTGCACGACCTGATAGAAGAGCTGCACGATATTTCAGGCCATGTCATTGTGCCACTGGTCTTGTTACATGTACTCGGTGCTTTTAAACATTTCATCTTCGATCGCGATGGAATTATGCAACGGATGTTTAAGGCAGAGAAAGGCGGCCGATAGACCGATAGCCAATCTTAAATGGTCAGGCAGCCATTCGACTCCTATTCAAGTGACTGTTCAATTTCCTGCGCACAAAGCAAATAGTAGTTTCGCCCGGGAGCGTTGATCTCAAAATCTGCAAGTGCGCGTAGCGATGCTACCTTTAGCTCCATGGCGGCAACGGTCTGTTCTCCTGCATGGATTAAATGATCGCATAGTTCTAAAACCCACTGATGGTCATTTTCCGCTGCAGCTTGTTGTGCTGTTTTCAATAACTCTTCAACGCCGCCAGCGAGCTTTATTATGCGTTGCGCACTTTGTTGTGGAGACATTCTTCCAAGATTTGTAGGATTGCCGTCAAACCAGCCGATTGTACCCGCAAAATAAGCGCGCACTGACCAGGAGACTTTGCCATAAAACTCCTTAAGGTAGGGTTTATTCGCTAGATGGTCCGGCAGAGAAACAGTATGGGCTAACTCGTCCGGGCCCAACTGCTGATTCATGCCGGCGGCTGTTTGCGCTACGACATGATTGATGGCGTCACGGTAGTCACTTAGTTTTTCTTTTATTTCGGCGGCACCTGTTACAGGCATTGTATGCCCCGGTGCTAATACTTCGGCATCAAATGCGATTAGCAGGTCCAGTGAGTCTGCCCAGGAGATAAAGTCTCTATAAGCGCTGCCACGCGGTGGATACAAATTGGGAAACGACGAGTAAAAATTATCACCGCTAAACAAAACCTTTTTGTCTGCAACCCATACGACGATGTGGTCTGGTGTTTCACCGGGTGCTTTCACCAGTTCCATGTTTATGCCACAGCGGTTTAAGCTTGTTCGTTCATCGCTGATAGATAGAGTAGGTTCCATAAAGCCTGCGCCCATACCTTCCATTGGTCTGTCCCCCGGTCCGCAACCGATACTGACGCGCTCATCAGGAAAAGACAGCCCCATGCCGAACTGTCTTTTGGTACGTGCCATCAGGGCTTTATCGGGCGACGGTCGTGATTGATCGACGCCAACCAGATCGGACTCAAAGTTATCACTGGCAATGATCTCTACTTCAACACCTTCTGCAAAGACCGTTGCACCGCTGATGTGGTCTCGATGGGAATGGGTGTAGATAATAGTCTTTACCGGTTTGTCTGTGATTTCGCGAAATTCCTTAAGAATATTCTCTGCAGCTTTCGTGGTCTCTGTGGTGTCAATAATCACCAAACCGTCGACACCCACCAGCATGTAAACATTGGATGCAGCAAAACCAATTGTCCCGTATGTGTCAGGTGCCAGCTCGATGATCTGTTTTTCAAACTGCTTGCTTTGAGCGACTAATTCCGGGTGGGGATTCATTGCTTTACCTGATTTCGAAGGGGTATGTGTAAAGAGAGGAAATCACGGTTCGTGAAAACCAAATTACATAATCGGTATTTTAAGGTTAATGTGCCCGTTTGGGATGCCAAGATCAATATTTTGGGATCCCGAACCATCTCAACACCCAATAAATTAAAGTGACCTTATGCCGGCCAGCAGTGTTCAGAGACCGACCCGGAAACCAGTAATAAAGGTGATCTCTGCTTCGCTATTGATCCACACGGATTCGCGCAGTTACTTATTGCAGAGCAGGTTTTTGAAGGACGTCCTGATGATCGTGATCATGCAATAAAAATATACGAACGTAATGTAGAAGAAGTAGTAACCACGGTTTCACCTGACAGGTTACTGGTGCACAATCTCGGCGACGGGTGGGAGCCACTTTGCCGGTGGCTGGATGTGCCGCAACCTAAAGTAGAATACCCGGACAGCAATTCAACCAAAGAGTTTATTGCAAAACTTAAGTGATCAGGCCTTTATAGGCCCGCTCTATCTATATCACGCATCACAATTACAACCTGGGCCACAGGTTCAATTCTCTCGATTTTACAAATATCGGTGATTGCATCAATATGTGGTAAAAGTACCTGGCGGGCTAGTCAATTTAGCTTGCTTGCCAATTCATCGTAAGGAAAATCTGCACAATGATACAGCCATGAGTGACCGTGTAAAACTCACTATACCAAATCTGGCTCAAAGCAAGGCGGAAGGAAAGCGGCTGGTGATGGTAGCAGTGGGTGAAGCACTAAGTGCCGCATGGGCTGAGCGAGCCGGCGTTGATATCGTAGGTGTTGGCGACAGTTTAGGAATGACACTTTACGGTCACGAAAACACGCTGGCTATGACGGTCGATCAAATGATTGATCACTGCAAGGCAGTGCGGCGTGGTGCACCGAATACACTGTCACTTGTATCTATGCCTTATGGCTCTTACGCCACCGAAGTAATTGCAGTCACCAACGCTTTGCGTTTAATGAAAGAAGGTGGGGCAGATGCTGTCAAGCTTCAGGGTGGTCGTGAGATAAGCCATATCATTAAAGCGGTAGCAGATTGCGGTGTACCGGTAATGAGTCATGTCGGTTTGTTGCCTCACCGCGTTCATCAGCTTGGTGGTTTTAAAATGCAGGGTAAAACAGCTGAAGATGCGCTGAAAATAATTGATAACGCCTGTGCCATTGAAGAAGCCGGGGCAATTGGTGTTGAAATCGAAGCAATGCCCTATGAAGTTGGCAAGGCCGTCGATGAAGCAATTAGTATTTTTACCTTCTCAATTGGGGCAGGCTCAGCCGGTACCTGCCAGTTGTTGAATGGCTATGATCTAATGGGTGCATTTGATACATTTAAACCCAGGTTCGCCAAACGGTATGGCAACGTTGCCGAAGTTGCCACACAGGCAATGCAGGCTTATGCAGAGGACGTCAGAGCGGGTACTTTTCCAGATGCTGATCACAGTTACCAAATGAGTGAGGATGAAGCAGCAAAGCTCAAAAAGATGCTTTTAAAATAAAGACGCAATACTGAATACGAGCAAACACACAGACGAATCACTATGAGCGCACCAGCAGAAATAAAACAGTTCGAAAAAGGGCAGCTAAAAGGACAACGCATTCCAAACGGAATGCTGCAGGATAACTATCCGCGAAACATGTGGTGGGTAGCAGCACGAAGCGATGAGGTAACCGATAAACCACTGGCAAGATGGCTGCTGGAAACCCCTGTTGTACTGTACCGTCTGGAAGATGGTTCCCCAGCCGCTTTGTATGATCGTTGTCCGCATCGCTGGGCTCCCATCAGCGAAGGTCATGTCGAAGGTGAACGAATTATTTGTCCTTACCACGGTATGGAGTTCGATACCAAAGGCAACTGTGTTAAAGCCCCCACTCAGGACATGACACCGAAAACTGCAAAAATACCAGCCTTTACTACCGTCGAGGCCGGTGCGTTTATCTGGATCTGGATGGGTGATGAAGAGGCTATTGATTGTGATCCGCCAGAGGTCAGCTATCAAACAGACCCGGGCTGGAGTTTTCTTGGTGGCTACTATAATGTTGCTGCCAATTGGGTGCTGGTGCGTGAGAATGTACTCGACCTCACACACATCGCTTTCCTGCATAAAAATACGTTTAAACAGAATGATTGGGTAACACCGCCTGAAAGTTATCTGGAAGGCGATACCGTCTGTTATGAGCAAGAGTTTGACTTAGCACCGTTATCCCCGTTGTTCTGTGCTGGCATGGGCCTGCCAGAGGACAAACTCATCAAGCGAAAACAGGTCGGGCGCATGCCATCACTGGCAATTTCTTTTTCAGACTGGATGGTTCATGACCCTACACCAGATGAAGGTCGTCGTTCTGACTTCGTCATGCGCGGCTGCCATATTGTCACACCGGCACAGCGCGGACAGACGCATTATTTTTGGGGTGCAGCTTTCGACGTACCAACCCTGACTGACGATGTAGTTGAAAAAACCCGTAATAGTGTTAATGCGGCTTTCGATGAAGGCAAACATTTACTGGAAAAAATTCAGTCCCAGGTAGGACAGGATCCGTATGGTATGGAGTATCTCGAAGTCACGCTCGGCGCAGACAAGGCAGGCATACTGGTTAGACAAATTCTTAATAAGAAACTGGAAGCGGAAGGGAGGTCTTTACTGTAGCCCTGAGTACGCCAACTAAAATATTACGCTATCAAACTATTTTGTTTGACGAATGCAGATATATAGTCAAATAAAATCTTCACCCCGCAATTTTCAATATAAGTAACAATGCAAAACACAACTACCATGCCTATAACGGTGCGGATGCGCCGGTCACCTTTTTTTCAGCGTTCTCTTGAAGGTGGTGCCAAAGGGCACATTGCCTATAACAAAATGTTAATTGCGACAGGCTTTGATACACCAGAGTCTGACTATCGCCACCTGAAGCGCGCCGTACAGTTGTGGGATGTTGGTTGCGAACGACAAATAGAAATAAAAGGACCTGACGCTGCAAAGCTTGTGCAGATGAGCACCCCGCGCGATATCAGTACCATGAATTCTGACCAGTGTTTTTATATCCCCACTGTTGATCGTGATGGATTCATGACTAACGATCCGGTTCTGGTCAGGGTTGATACAGATCGTTATTGGGTATCAATAGCAGATAGTGATCTTATGTTGTTTTATAAAGGCCTTGCTGCGGGTCTCAAACTTGACGTTTCTATTCACGAACCTGATGTTGCACCGCTAGGTATACAGGGCCCATTGGCAGATAAACTGGTAGAACGTGTCTGGGGGCAAGAGGCATCCGGTATCGGTTTTTTCCGTCATACCCGGGTCGATGTGGCTGGCACTCCAATGATTCTGGCGCGCTCCGGTTACTCACTGCAGGGTGGTTACGAGCTTTATTTCGAGGGGTCTGATGGTGCAAGCGAACTGTGGGATCAACTGTTGGAGGCGGGTGCTGATCTGGACATAAGGGCCGGAGCACCCGTTCAGGCAGAGCGGGTTGAAAGCGGGTTGCTCTCGTATTTAAGTGATATTACTACCGACATGACTCCATTCGAAGCTGGTCTTGGGCATTTCTGTAATCTGGATCGTGAAACCGGTTGTCTTGCACTTGAAGCGCTACGCGCAAAGTCTGAGCCGTTGCGTCAGATACGACCGATAACTATCGAGGGTGATACCTTGCCCGGGATGATGGGGTATTGGCCGGTTACCGATTTAAACGGAGCACCGGTTGGTCGGATCTCATCCTCGGCTCGCGCTCATAGTTATAATGAAAATATCGGTATCGGGTTAATAGACCGTTCTCACTGGGATGTTGATACGCAACTACTGGTACAGACACCGGAAGGTAACAGGCAGGCTAAAATCAGATCTGCCTTTCCAGGCAGACAGAAAAAAGCGAACCAATGAATAACGAAAACAACATGCAAAACTCAGACACCAACAAATTAAGGCCACGCCGCAGCTTTATATTCTCACCGGGTCTGCGACCCGATATGTTCCCCAAGGCTTTGGCATCCGGTACTGATATTGTTTGTATTGAACTCGAAGACGGCATTGCACCAAAAGATA
>CAZYRP010000151.1:0-12944 GCA_964649465.1 uncultured Granulosicoccaceae bacterium
ATTCACTACTTACAGGCTTCTGCCGCGCAGACTCCTAGCCCGGATTATTCATGAGGATTCGGCTTCCAGAGTCAATAGCGCTAAACAGGTCACTCGATCGCCTGAGAAACGTGGCTTGCCACGTGCCGATGGGGATCGTGTGAGATGTGACGCGCTATTGGCTGCTGGAGTCGAATAGACAGACTGACATTTGACTCGTGACACTAAAATACGATGAAACTCTACAAATACAGTACTTTGTCTAAATACTCGTGTCGCCTCATGAATAATCCGGGCTAGGTTGTGGCCTGATCTCTCTGCTGCTGTATCCACTCAAAAAAGCCATTTGCAGCATTAGACATTTGATCCACTGATCGATACACCATTGAGATATTTCTGGAGGCCCAATCCTCTGCGATGGGCACTGCGACGATGTCCAGTTGTTTTTGATAAGGCTTGACGAAATTTTCAGGCATGATCGCAATACCCAGTCGGTTTGCTACTAAATTCCGTGCAACTTCGTTCGTACTCGCCATATAACGGTAGGTAAATTGCGCGTGAGTAAGTGCGCCTACTTTTCTAACCAGTCGCGTGAGTGAGCTCGACTCATCTATACCAATGATCTGAAACTCGAGCATGCGCTGAAAATCAACACTCTCCTGCTCCACCAGTTCGTGCCCGCCCGGAACCGCCAGCACTAACCTGTCTTCCAGATATTGCGTTGTGCTTAGCCCTTCCGGAATTCGCAGTGTGTGAGCGATAAAACCGATATCGGCATTTCCCCGCTGAATATCATTGAACACATCGGGAGTCGAGCGTTCGAACAGATCAATTTCGATATCCGGGTACAGTGAAACGAATTGGCCCATGTGTTTTGCCAGTCCATTAACCAATGCAGATCCATTGGAACTAATGGAGACACGCCCTGCATCACCTGCATTCAATCGATCCATATCGTCTTTAAGTAGCTTTAAAGAGGCGAACGTATCTCTTGTTCTTTCCGCAAACACCCTGCCCGCAGGTGTAATTTCAAGGCCACGAGAGTGTCGGTTGAATAGTTGCTGGCCGTATTCTTCTTCTAACTCAGCTATTCGACGGCTGACAGCAGAAATGGACAAATGCCACTGCTCTGACGCCTCCCGAATATTCTCTGTATCTGCTACCACGAGAAACGTCTTCAAACTGACGAAATCAACCCGCATTATTTGTGCTGCCTGGCTAGTGCTATTGAGAGAACTTTAACATGATCGGGGGCAATTACATTGGATCTGCCACGCAGACTGCTAAGGTTCCCAACCGGCATCAGCTAACTCAAACCCTTCAAACTGAAATCCCGGACACACCGTACATCCGACAAACACCCATCCATCTACCGGTACAGACTTTTGCCAATAGTTCTTCGGCACAAGCAACTGAGGCCGCTGCCCGTTAAGTAAATCTGCACCCAATATTTCAACCTTGGTGGTATCTCCATCAAACTGATGTAGTTCCATTGGCGAACCGGCATACCAGTGCCACATTTCTTCCGCATCCACTTTATGCCAGTGACTGTGTTGATCGGCATTTAGCAGAAAGTAGATCGCAGTACCCATGGAGCGTGGAGTGGAGTCATTGCGCCAGGTTTCTTTGTACCAGCCACCCTCAGGATGTGGTTGCATTTCCAGAGTGCTGATGATGTCTTCAGGTGTCATGGTATTCACTAATTGATAAGGACTTTTTTGTTTTGCATATTCAGGTTGAACCAGCTGCAATGTAACACAGGAAATGTTTAAAAACTGAGCATCAAGTTTTTAACGAAACTGTTATTCGAAGCAATATTCTGTTCATTTAGTTTGCTTCAAACCAAACTCTATCGCACCCGCTATAGATGATGGGAGTGGTCCGGGATAAATAAGTAATATTACACGCAGCGACAGTTGATACTCAAAAGCCCTGCATGAGTAAAAGAGATGAATGCATGCAGCATCATCACAAAATGTAGTTTGTTTCAATAATAAGTGGCAACCGCAAGGTGTAAAACCGTCACTGTAAAACACCCCTTTCATGTCTCGCGTCCGGCAACAATTTTAGATTTACCTCATTCATGCGACCGGACGCATATTCCCGACTTCCCGATATTTTAACCTCGTGACGCTTTCACCATATCTGCGCCTTTTTCAGCAACCATATAGGTTGGGGCATTAGTATTGCCTGTAGGAACAACCGGCATGACAGACGCATCAATAACGCGCAGTCCTTCTATTCCATGGACTTTAAGCTCGTGATCCACTACCGCCATAGCATCGCTACCCATTTTACAGGTGCCCACCTGATGGTGATAAGACTGCAGAGAGTTGCGTGCATAATCAGCCAGATCTTCATCACTCTGAACATCTTCTCCGGGGTAAAGCTCGCCAGTAGTAATTTTGGCCAATGAAGGTTGCTTTGCGACCTCTCTCATCATTTTTATGTTGTTGACGATAGTTTGTACATCATAGTCAGTTGCGAGCAAGTTGGGATCGAGCTCCAGCGGGTCGTCAAGACCTGCCCCGGTTAAGCGTATCTCACCGCGACTTGTCGGGCTGACACCACCTGCGCACAAGGTATAGGCGGAGCCTGTGAGAGGCTCTTGTGTGTCTGCCGTATAGAGTGGCACATGAAAAAACAGCGGCTGCATATCAGGTGCAGGCAAATCCGGGTCGGACCTCATAAACGCTTGTGCGTGTAACGGTATTACCGCAGGGTTTGTCGGTGGTGGCACATCTCCCTCGTAAATAACCGGTGCAAGCGAATGGTCATGCAGGTTCTTGCCGACACCCGGCAGATCATGCACAACGTCGATACCATGCTTTTCAAGCTGTTCACGCTCACCTATACCTGACATCATCAATATACGCGGGCTTTCGATTGTGCCGCCAGAGAGTATTACTTCCCCTTTGGTTATAACTGTATGTTCCTCATCGCCCTGAACATAGGTAATCTCTTTAACCGTCGAACCATCCAATACAAGATTTTTAACGCGCGCATTGGTTAACAAACTTAAGTTTGAACGTTCAAGTGCAGGACGTAAAAATGCGACAGCCCCTGAATGCCGCATTCCGTTTTTGGTATTCATTTGCGCAAAGTTCACGCCTTCACTATCTGCACCGTTATAGTCTTCATTGAACGGATAGCCCGCCTCCAGGCAGGCATCTACAATTGCCTGGGTAGTTGGATGGATGTCATAGTTAACAGTGACGTGCAATGGTCCGCCGACACCATGAAATTCGTTTTCGCCCCCTTCGAAATCCTCAGACTTTTTGAAATACGGTAAGATGTTCTCGTATTCCCAACCCGGATTACCGAGGCTGGCCCAGTTATCATAATCACTCGCATACCCACGTACATACAACATGCCGTTCAGCGAGCTGGAGCCACCGACAACACGTCCGCGCGGCCAATGTATTTTTCGTCCATTGCATTGTTTTTGCGGAGCAGTAAAATACGCCCAATCGTATTCGGTGTTCCAAAGCTCAAGCAGTCTGAGTGGTGTAGAGATTGCCTCAACACCTAATTCAGGCCCACCGGCCTCTATAACCAGCACCGAGACATCACTATCTTCTGTTAGTCTGTTGGCCAGCACACACCCGGCAGACCCCGCTCCAACAATGATGTAATCAAACTCTGCGTCTTTTATATCGCTGGTATTGACGGTTGCACCAAAAACTCCCGGCGAAACCATTAACACACCAGTAGCAATACCAGTTGATTTAAGAAATTCACGCCGCTGTTTGTCAACTTGTGACATTGGGTATCCTCCGAATTAGCTAAATTAGTAGTTCCTAACTACCGAATCCTAAAGTATCACGGTTTGCATTTGTGAGAATAGGAGAATTAAGACGCAGCTTAGTTTGACGGCACACCAACGGCGCCGGCGATGTTACAACATGAATCACTAAAAGATCACTTTACGCCTAACAAATAAACTCGATTCTGTTTATAGGTTCGCAGAATTCAACTACTACTCATTCAATAAATCGTAGAGCATACTTTTTTGATTGTGTTTGTCTTCGAATACCAATTGGAAGATCGACTCCTTCAGATTGCACAGCCCGGATTCAAACGGTTTTATAAAAACCGTATGCCCGGTAGCTTCTGCCACTCCTTTCACTATGCAGCTATCTACCAGCCTGACATGTAACTCCACATCAAATTCCGCAACTTCATGCTCTGAAGTAGACTTACTTTCGTATTTACCATGAGCGATCGAACGGTTGGAGTCGGACAGATCGATCCCACGTATAAATGCAGGTTCAGCCAACCGATGCTCAGCGGAAAATTGCATATCGTTTAACCGGTGTTCCCCCGCCCATGACCATTGCCCTGCGCCACTAACTTTAGTATTAGCCCCGTCTAACGCGACTAACAGTGTCATTTTTCGGATCATGCAATCATGCCCATCAGATATATAGAGCGGTACGGGATCTCCGGAATTAAGACCCGGTATCTCCATGGCTGGCGCATGCAGCATTTGGACAAGAGCCGTATCAAAACGATTGCGCACAAGCATCTGCCTGAGGCTTTCGTGCAATGGAAAGTAACCGTCAATAGTATCTTCGAATACTGCTGCCCTAACTATTTTCGTCTTTGACACTGCGATTGTGGTTAATACAGGTTAAAATATTCATCTTGCTCCCACTCAGATACCGTCATTAAATAACGCTCCCACTCTGAACGTTTGATGTGAGCAAGATAGTCAACAAACTCTGCCCCAGGTGTTTCTCTAAGCAGCGTGCTGCTGTCAAAACACTCTACCGCTTCAATCAGAGTTCGGGGTAAGCGCTGTCCATGTTCGGCGTACGGGGATGATGTAGCCTCAGGTGGCACAATATTATGCTTTATACCATCTAGCCCACTAAGAACCTGTGAGGCAAGTGCAAAGTGTGGATTAACGGTCGAATCAGCAACACGATTTTCGACGCGGCTGGCCTGATCACTCGGGTACAACAACGCTCGCACCATGGCACCACGATTGTCATAACCCCACGCAACGCTATTCGGTGCAAGTTGAAAAGGCCCGTAACGTTTATAGCCATTGATTGTTGGTGTAGTCAGCAGACAACAGGCGGCAGCGTGTTGCAGTAGTCCTCCAATCCAGCCTGATGCTTCTGCTGTGAGCTCTCCACTTTCACCAGGTGTGAATGCGTTTTTTCCGTTGCTATTATGGAGAAGTGATTGATGAATATGCCAGCCGTTTGCCGCAGCATTCGGCAGTTTGGGCTTTGCCATAAAACTTGCGTGCAAACCGCGTTGATGACACACCTCTTTTACCATAGTGCGAAACATCACGTAGCGGTCAGCCTGTGTCATCGGGTCGGATGGTTCAAATGTAAACTCAAACTGGCTGGGCCCCATTTCAATTTCAATTGTTCGCAGCCCCAGCTCCATCTCCTGTGCCGCACGACGCAACGCATC
The DNA here is from genome assembly GCA_964649465.1 of uncultured Granulosicoccaceae bacterium. Lineage (GTDB taxonomy): Bacteria > Pseudomonadota > Gammaproteobacteria > Granulosicoccales > Granulosicoccaceae. Next base: position 5,413 of record CAZYRP010000151.1, read on the forward strand.
TAACAATGGCTCTGCCTCGCCATAACGAGTTTCTGTTAAGTACTGCCAGCCTTGAGTAATATTACGCGTTTTGATTGCCGCAGGGGGCATGCTTGCCTGCTCATGACTGTAACCTGCATCTATACGTTCAAAAACCTGAAACTCTGCCTCAAGACCCATCACTGCGGTATAGCCCAGTGCATCAAGCTGAGTTAGTGCATGTCGCAACACATGGCGAGATGAAAAAGTAATCGGCGCTTTACTGCGATCCAGCACGTCGCACAGAATTATCCTCGAGTGTGGGGACCAGGGTACTTTGCATGCTGTGTTCGGGTCGGGTACCGCCAGCACATCACTAGCTCCCTGCAGCGCCAACCCACAAACAGATACATCATCACTCCAGACAGGAAAAACCGTTTTGTGCGCTGTGTCTTTAAGCAGCAGCGTTGAGGGCATGCCAATACCACTGGCAAACGCCGACGCCAGTGCACTGGCTACAACCGTTTTACCACGCAGTATGCCATGCTGATCAACAAAAACCAGCCGCACAGTTTCTATCGATTGCGCGTTAAACTCTGCGAGTATTTCACAGGCTTTATCGATGTCATCCGGCGTATAAATACCGGCGCCTGCCAGTGTTCCGGTCTTAAATTTTTCAGCATCGGAACTGGACATAACGAATTAAACCGTGGCTTCTTTCTTTAGCGTCATACTGTCGCGTCCCAGGGACAGTCAGCGCGCCGCGCGATATCTGAACTGGCACTTGCGTGGCACCAGTCTTCAGTACTGGCAATTGCATCATTCGACAATGGGCCAACAATATTCTCAGCGGCTCTGCTTTGCATAAGCAACGCATCACTGTTTCCATCTGCCAGAGCACTGATCGCTTTGCGCAGCATGCGACGGTTGCGAATAATGGCAACATCGCTGCGACCGAGATGCTCTCTTGTGCGATCCTGAATACTGCCCATCATTTCAACAGCCCACTGATCATGAACGTTTATATCGAGCCCCATACCTGTAAACGTAGAAGACTGTTGCTCCAGCGGATCATAACAGTAGTCGTTGGTTTTATTTTTTATCGGTGCGTACTCCGGCAGTGTATGTTCTTTTAATCGCTGCTCTCGCATTAGATTTTTATTCACCGGCTTATCAAAGCTTGTGAATAAGGTGTACCAATAGCAGTTTTCATCATCAACCGGAACATGCCATTGAGTAATAGTCATCTCGCGTGACATTGGTATACAGATCGTCTCGGGGAAAATAGCATTGGTGATGCGTACATGAGTCTTTTTATTTTTCATGTGCCGAAGGGCAGTAATCTTTAAACCGTAATCAGTTTCATCCACCGTTATCTCGGGTCGCGGATATTCACGTAATATACGCGTCATGGGTATGTCCGTATCTCCAGCCTTGTCACGGAACTGTTTACCGTAGCTGTCATCAGGATCTTCGTCTTCCAGAAATCGATGTAAAAAGCTCGCGTGCGCCGGATCAATACCAATTTCAAACGCCTGCAACCAATTGCATTGCCAAAGCCCTTTAAAAGCAAACACGTGTGAGTCCGGCGCTCTAAAGCAGTCAAAATTCGGGAACGCCGGTGCATTACCTTCACCGAGCCAGGCAAAAACAATTCCGCGTTTTTCCTGTATACGATACACAGGGCCGTTAGGATCTGTGACTATAGCCTGGGGATGCATGACAGGGCTTTCATCTGCATTTGTTTTGCGAGTAAGCAATTGCCAGTGACCTTTATCATCGCAAACTAAAGCGAGGCGCTCCCCCATTAAATTAACCGGTACCGGTTTGCCACTTTTCAGCTCATCTACCAGCGCTGCGGGTTGCCAGTATTGTCTAAGCACCGCACCTGCATCACTGCCGGGTCCTACGCGTGTCAGCTGATCATTGAGCTTTTGCGAAATCATTTTGGCTGCCTTATGCGTTCATGATTATCAGGGGCATGCAGTACAGTATCCTCATCCAGTTCTCCGACGTACGCGAATATTCTGCCTTGCGACTCGTGCAGCGGCAGCATAGGTACTTTGATGGCCTGAGCCATTATTGAACCTTCGGGTTCCGCTGGTTGCTCCACACATTGGCCTGTACGGTCAAAGTGCCAGCCGTGAAACGGGCACCGGATGCCATTGTCTTCCAGGCGGCCAAAGCACAAATCAGCTCCGCGATGCGGGCAATGCCTGCTGATCAAACCCAGCTCACCTTCATCATCCCGAAACAGGATATAAGGTACGCCGTCTATTGTGACTGGCAGCAGCGGTCGCGGACTGACAAGCTCGGACCGATTCGTTATGAACAACCAGTCGCTTTGACGATCAGAAGTATCAACTACGACATGCTGCGCCGGCATTTGTCACCCATTATTGTGCGTTATTTGAACTAAAGATATATTATAGCAAATGCGTATTGCCAACTCATTGAGATTGACGACATGAAAGAGCGGGACGGTGCTTCTACTTTTTTTAAAGGCCTGCAGGTACTTGCCTGCTTTGAAACTCGCCAGCGCGATTTCACCATGGCGGAATTGTCGCGGCTTACCGGTTTTGATCGTGCTTCCAGCCGCAGACTGTGCCTGAGTCTGGTGGAAGCTGGCTATCTGAACAAACAGGAACAGAAGCTGAGTCTTACGCCAAAAATTCTCGCGATCGCGGGAGGCTATCTGGGTGCCAATGATATCGGTCTGTCTGCGCAGCCGATACTGGATCAATTTGCATCTGCGCTGCGCGGCGAAATTTCATTGGCTGTGCGCGATGGAGATCGCGCTATTTATGTTGCCAACTCCAAAGTCGGTACGTCACGGGTTTCTTTTGGTTTCACCGTGGGCAGCACTCTCCCGCTACTACACACTGCTGTTGGCCGCATGATTTTAGGAGAGTGCTCAACAGAGACTATTGACAGCATTTTGCAGCGGGTAGAACCGCAGCAGCATACTAAAAAAACCGAAGTCGACCCGGCGGTTATACGCAACCGGATCGAGGAAGCCGGCACGCAGGGCTTTGCCTATGTGGAAAACGAATTTGAAACCGGAGCTGCGGCCGTGGCCGTTCCAGTTGGCAAGCTTAACGGCAACGAAGCGGTAGTTGGCGTGACAAATTCCATTAATAAACTCAAACAACCGGAGGAGCAGGAACGCGTGCTGGATATACTTCGCCAGACAGCGCTGGCAATACGAAGACTGTCTATAATTACCTGACAACTTTCTATCTACTACCCCTTTCTCAGCATACAATAACCGGCTCAGCATACAATAGCTGGCAAAAGTGCTGCCGGTAGTGACAACACAACCAGTTCGAAGATCACAGTGAGCTGGAGTATATTGAACAACAATCGGTCATCACACACTAAAATTCAAGTAAATATGACCTTGTCCGATACCTTGTGCTTAGCATTTTGTCTGCAGGAAGTATTAACAACATGGAAAAGCATTTGCACCGGTTAGCCCGCCCCTGTTTCGCTGCTGTGCAGTTGTTATGTGTACTGGCAATGCTTGCATCATCCGGCATCACCACAGCAGATCAGCACGATGAGCTCTGGTCGATCACACCAGAGCCTGCATGGGGAAGTCAGGCCAACGGCGATCCTGCAGTCAGGAAGGTTAAAGGCGGCAAGTACTACCACCTGTCAGAACGACAACATCGCTATGGTGCAAGCCATCAGGACTACGCGTCCTACCTGCGATATATGTACACAATAACAAACGCCTCAGGCCTTGATGATGGCGGATATCTAATGATCGATTTCGATCCGGCTTACGAGACAGTTCAATTACACAAAGTACTTGTACACCGCGATGACCAAACGATTGATATGCTGGACCGCGACAAGATCCAGCTACTACAAAGAGAGAAGGATCTCGACAGCAATCTCTACAACGGTCTTCAATCCCTGCACCTGTTGCTGGATGACCAGAGAGTTAATGACAGAATAGAAGTCAGTTACACCCGGCATGGCAGAAACCCGGTATTTGCATCAAGGGTCTTCGGATGGAACTACATGCAGTCAAGTGTGCCAGTCGGCAACTACTACTTCAGTATCAATTACCCACAAAGTAAAAGAGTTAAAACACGCGTGTTTGCAGGGAGTGCAGAACCGGTTATTACCCACGCCACCGGCTTTACCCGGCAAACCTGGGATCTGCATAATGTGCCCGGTCAGACTTATCAATCAAACGCACCCTACGTACATATTGCACAAACGCTTGTGCAATACAGTGAATTTGACAGCTGGACCGATGTTTCCACGTGGCTGCAACCAGTCTATAAACCTGCTGCCGAAAATAATGCTCTGGTAGTAGAAAAAGCCGAAGAAATAAAAAGCGAATGGAAAACGCAGCCACAACGAATAGCAGCGGCAATACAGTTTGTTCAGGACAAAATTCGATATACCGGCATTAATTCAGGAATCGGGGGCTGGGTACCGGATCAAACCCATGACATCCTTTTGCGCAGGTTCGGTGACTGCAAAGACAAGTCTGTTTTGCTGACCGCACTTCTTCATGAGCTCGGGGTCGAAGCGCATCCGGTTCTGGTTGATACCAGAGATGGCGCAATGATATCCGAGTACCTGCCCACCCCAACAACATTTGATCACATGATAGTTCACATCCCTGACTATCAAGGCAAAAGTTACTGGATAGACCCGACCCGATCATTGCAGGGTATCGGTCTGGATATTTTGGCGCAGGGCTACTATCAGCACGCGCTAATACCCGCACAACCGGAGCGTGGATTAGTGAGTTATCAGCGTCCCGTTCCCGCAATTCCGAATAAGTCAGTACTGGAAGAATACGATTTAAAAGAAAACTTCGAAGATCAGCCCTCCACTCTGACTATTACCAGCACCTTTCGCGATCATTCTGCAGAATATATGCGACGTACTATTGAACAAAGCAGTACTACAGGGCTTGAAGAAGAATACCTCCAGTACTATCAAAATCGATATGATGACATTTCTATTTCCAAATCGATGTCAATTAATGATGACAGAAATAGAAATGTCCTTGTGATTGTTGAGAGTTATCACATTCAGAATGCCTGGTCTGTAAATGATGATGATTCAACTGAAACAGAGAAAAAATTCGAAATCTATGCATACGGCGATGCCGTGACCGAACGTTTTTCAATGCCGACAGACAAACGGCGGCATCAGCCACTCTACCAACCTCACCCGGTATACGTCGAACACAAACTTCGCTTAACCGATGCGGGTGGCTGGGACTTTAAAAACCAATCATATACTGTAGAAAATGACTACTTCACCTACAACAACAAAAGACAGGTCAAAGGCGATAGCATAGAGCTGGACTACACGGTAAAAACACACCAGAGCATTGTTGGTGTGAAAGACAGTAAGCAGTACCTCAGGGATTTAAAGAAGCTCCTGAATAAAAGCTATTTTTACGCATCGTACAAAGAACCAATACCGACAGGCTTTGATAAGCAGTTAATGAGTATCGGCCGTTGGTTCTCAGAAAACGCAGATATATTAGGCGAGCGAGAATCTGCCAGTACAACCGATCATTAACGACCGGGAAAGCGCAGCGTAAGCAAGGCCGGGGCCTGGTAAGCTGCTAAAAACGTCCTGCCTTCACTATGCTCACCACGATCGCAAAAATTACCGGTTTGCATTGAGTCTTGCAGCAATTGCGAGCACTGGAGCCTGGGGCACTAATCGTTGTGCTCAAGGGCAACACCTCGTCACGGCGGAATCCAAACGTATATGGATACTGAGCGCAATCGCACGCCAGGCAGGTCGACCAAAGCAACATTCACAACAACGGTAATCGCTAAAACTGAGAGCCAATTGTTGGTCAGTCTCCAGTAGCAATTCATTTATGCTACTTTTAAAACCTATTCCCCGAATCCAGACATCCGACTAATTCCACACCTTCAAAACGATCGATTGTGCATCCGCCAGTACGATTTCCACTGATGATATTAGGTGCAAACTATCCGTAGTGCACTTGTCATCGTTATAGTTTTGTTATCTTTTCCTTGCAACTTTGCCAGTTTGTAGCGATCTACGACTCAAGAACAGCCAAAGATGGCTAGTTTTGCTAGAATTGCCCACGGAGTTACGCTTTCGAGCGTAGCCTCTTTACATCACGTAGGGAACCTAGCTTCACTGCAACAGTTTTATTTCAACAAATACAAGGGCTTGCGCCCACTTTAGGAGATAACAAAATGAGTCAACTACCAAAGCACCTGAATCGGCGCCACCCTATGCATACGGCGGTCATGATGGGCATCGCTGCTACCGGCCTTGCGCTGGCTGGCTGTCAAAGCAAAGCTCTCGATGGAGTCACCAACGCAGAGCCCGTAAAAAAAGCCGTTGCTGCGGTAAACCCCTGCAACCCGTGTAATCCTTGCAACCCATGCGCTGCAGCTGCTTGCAACCCGTGCAATCCTTGTAACCCGTGTGCCGCATCTGCGTGCAACCCGTGTAATCCATGCAACCCTTGCGCGGCTTGCAACCCATGCAATCCTTGCAACCCCTGTGCAGCATGCAACCCGTGCAATCCTTGCAACCCGTGTAACCCAAGCGCAAGCAATCCTTGGCCATGTAACCCATGCAGCCCATGCAATCCTTGCAACCCTTGTGCGGCTAAAAGCTAAGGCTCGGCAAAGTCAAACCCTGCACTATGCAGGGTTTTGACGTTTTGCACGTTTCAAGCTTTATATGAAATGGAGGGAGCATTCAAGCAATGTTCCCTCAGTTCAAACACCTCTTCGCTGTACCTGCCACCCAAACACTACCAACGCCCGTATACATTGAAGGCGACTGCCTGTTACCCGGTATCCCGGTCAGTTAATCAGGCTATGCACTCAGGTTAGTAACTCTGGTTAATCACTCAGCCTTGTCACTCAGGCCAGTAAAGGCGCATCGGGTTTTCAACCAGCAGCTTTTGTTGCTGTGCAGCGCTTACCGCGATCCGCGGAATAATATTAACCAGGTGAGCATCATCCGGCATATGGCTTTTAAGATTCGGGTGTGGCCAGTCAGTACCCCAGATAACACGATCGGGAAACTCTTCTACCAGGTGCCTGGCAAACGGCACAAAATCATCGTAGGTCGGCGGCCCACTGACCGATAAGCGCTCCGGACACGTCACCTTGGTCCACAGTGTTTCGTTTGAGCGCATCATTGCAACAAACTTCTGGAACTGATCTCCACTTACCGGCTGCGTTACATCCGGACGGCCCATATGGTCAAACACCACCGGTGCCGGCAGAGATGTGAAAAAATCAATGTATTCATCTAAATCCGGAGCTTCAAAATAGATCACCAAATGCCAGCCCAGAGGTGCAATTCTTGAGGCTATAGAACGCAATTGATCTTCGGGTGTCACGTTCACTAATCTTTTTACAAAGTTAAAGCGCACACCACGCACCCCGGCCTCATGCAATGCCTGCAACTCCTCATCAGTGACTGTCGCTCGAACAGTTGCTACTCCACGAGCCATCCCGTTTGCGTGCAACAACGCATCTACCATGGCACTGTTGTCAGCACCATGACAGGTAGCCTGCACGATCACATTG
>CAZYRP010000152.1:0-12904 GCA_964649465.1 uncultured Granulosicoccaceae bacterium
CGTGCCTGTTGATGAGATGATTTTTGAAATCGCGAAGCGACCCGCAGGGCAGATTAGTGGGCGAACGGCGTTTTTCGTTAGTTTTTGCGCCGTTTCAAAAAGTAACTCGTAGAGCCAGGGACTGGCTTCGAAAAACGGCCATGGATGGCCTGCTTACTCGGCAAGCCAGAACGATCAAAAACAAAAAACCAAGCCAGCAGCCAACCGGCCAGGCAACAAAAATTACCGGACAGCAACTCTAAGTCCATCACAAAAATAATGTGACCCAAAACACATTCAAGCCCACCCCCAATCTGCAGAATGTGACGCCCTAGCAAGCCGGATGTGAACCACCCTCCAGTAAGCAACATTTGTGTGAACTGGTTCAAAAAGGTTCTTCCAGCTCAATATCAAACCATGCATTTAACGATAAATGCACACCCAACAAGGCACTACGATGAACCGAATTGTGTTATCCGTTATCGGGTTACTTTTTAGCATAAGCACCCATCTGCAGGCGCAGGAATTTGTGGCAGTCAAAGTCGAAGCAGAGAACTTTGCATCCAAGCACCCGGACTGGCGCACTACCACTTCGAACAGCACGCCAAATGTTCGACCAGACCCGGATGGCTCACACGCTGGCAGCGCAAGCGGCAATGCTTATATGGAGTTGTTGCCGGACACTCGAGTAACACACAGCGACAGTCTGGTCAGCGGTGGTAACTTCTGGAACGAACCGGGCACCGGCCCATCTTTAAGCTACAACGTGAATATCCCCGAGTCGGGTCGATACCTTGTGTTCGTGAAAGCTTACTCTACCGGTACTGAAGACAACGGTATTCATGTTGGACTGAACAACAGCAATCCCGCCAGCGGCGCACGCATGCAATGGTGTACCGGTAAGAACCAATGGACCTGGAGCAGCGCGCAGAGAACAAACAGCAATCACTGCGGCGTACCAAGAACTATCTTTCTGGACTTTTCTTTTGCGGGCGCAAACACAGTGACATTTTCGGCCCGAGAAGACGGCTTTGAGTTCGACCAGTTTATTCTGTTAAAAACCAGCAACAATAGCTGTACGCCGAACAACAATGATCAGATAGTGTGCAACACGGGTACAACTTCAATCACTGCACAGCCAACCACTCCCGCAGCTCCGGCACCTGTGCCTGCAGCACCCGAACCTGCGCCTGAACCAGCACCTACACCTGCACCCGTATCGGTACCTGCCCCGACACCCCTGCCAGTTGAACCTGTAGTAGAAACAGCCACACAACCAGCTACGCCACAAACCCTGCCCGTTTGCGCAAACTCTGCATCCGACACTGATGGTGATGGGTTTGGTTGGGAGAACAACCAAAGCTGCACTGTCGCTGCCACCACTACTTCAACAACAACCGAACCAGTTGCCACAGCAACGTCGAATGAACTACCGGCGTGCCAAAGTGCTGCAAGCGATCCGGACGGTGACGGCTATGGCTGGGAACAAGGACGCAGCTGCCTGGTAAATGGTACAGGTAGTGCAGTACAAGCTGATCCAACTGCACCAGATTCAGTGTTCTGCCAATCGGCATCCAGCGACCCCGACGGTGATGGATGGGGATGGGAAAACTCACGCTCCTGCATAGTCAGGTAAGCGCTGCACAATCACAGTGTTACCGTATCCGTACCCAACGGATCAGCCTTACATTGGCCGGTAACACTGTGTTTCCCTTTCATCCTACGACGTCGTAATCGACTAACCTGTATTGGTCTGTTGTCATAAGAAGGTTATCCCTCGACAGCCTCGAGCAATTTCAATCATTAGTCGCATCCATTGCATAAAAGGCTCTCTGTACCAGCAAGCGACAAACGGAGGACTCCGTGTATAAAAAATTTATCGCAATCTCATTAACCGCAATCATACTCACCGCCTGCGGCGGCGGTGGCAGCGATGATAACAGCGGTGGAACCGTCGATGTCGGCGGAACTGGCGGAGACACCGGCGGTAACGACGGAGGTGGAGCAACTCCAACAGAACCGGTAGGCGGCCAGAGCGGTTCCTTCGGAGATTCCGCAGTCGCATCCAACAGTACGCCAGGCTTATTCCCGGTATGTCCGGCTAACATAAGCGGTGGTTTCTCAGCTTTTACGCAAGATGCCAACGGCAATTTTTGTGCACCCGCTTGCCCCACAGATCGCATTATCGATAATGCAGATGGCGATCTTTTCGGTACGTTCGTTGAGGGTGACATCATGCTCACCTGCAATATCACATCAGCAGGACCTGGCACACCGATAGTCATCAGCCCGTTCTCAGCACCGATCGACGGTTGCCCGGATGGCGGTTGTCCGCCGGGAAGTTTCCCGGAAGTTTTAATCACGGCCAACGCCGGATCAGAGCTGGCTGGAACGTACAACTGCACCCCGTGGTTATTTGATCAGGTGACTCAGATATGGGGACAGGACTCAAGCCCTGCTCCATTCGCACTGACATTGAATACCGACTTTAGCGCGGTGATCAGCGGAACGCCTACAACGTGGTCGTTTAACACTGGCGTGCTAACACTGGAAGGCAACATGACGTTCAATAACGTTGCGGTTGGCGGCGGCAGTTTCTCAAGCTATCTGAGTAATACCGCTTTAATTCGCTGCGAAGTATAGGCCTGCGGCAAAACATGCAGTCCTCAAATGATTGAACACTAGTTGAGTTTGATCATAGCGAGCCCGGTCAACATTACGTTGGCCGGGCTTTTTTTTACAAAAAAGCCGCTTACTTTTTTTTGGTTCCGCTCTTTTTCCCCGCCGGAGATGCAGTTTTAGCTTTTGCTGCCTGCTTCGGTCTTACCTGTGGCCTGGCCTGTGAATTCGCCTGAGAGTTGGCCTGTGATTTGGCCTGAGCGGGCTTGGATTTTGCGGCACTTTGCGCGCTAGTCTCTTCCTGAAAAATGACATGCTTTAGTAAAGTCAGATCTACCTTTTCACCGTAACTCAATTTCAATCCCTGATAGTGAGTATTGACCTGGTTGCGACCATTTTTCTTGGCTACATAAAGACACTCATCTGCACACTCAAACATCTTCTGTTCGTCACGAGTGTCGTTCGGCGCGCAGGCAATCCCAACTGACACCGTGACCGACATCTCCTTGCCATCATGTACAACCACATGCGACTCAATTCTTTTTCTATATTGTTCCATTAACTCAGCCGCTTCTTCAGGCTCAGTGTCCGGCAGCAACATGCAAAATTCTTCACCACCATAGCGAAAAACCATATCGCCACTATTCGGTCGAATACAGCTTTGCATTACCCGCGCTACTTTCTGTAAAACCGCATCGCCCGCTTTATGCCCATGCGTATCGTTAAACTTTTTAAAGTGATCAATATCAGATACCGCCAGACAGATCGGTTTGCCCGAATGGGTCGCAATATCAAGAAGTCGAATCAAACTGTCTTCAAAATGACGCGTGTTATATAGGCCCGTCATCTCATCAGTGATGGATTTGTTATACAGACGGCTCTTGTGTAAATTCACCGCTGCCTGATCAGCCAGCCCCTGGCAAAGACTGACATCTTCTTCAGTGAAGCGACCAATTTCATCCAGCACCCGGTGGCCCTCATGATCGGTACACACTTTATTGGTCAGAGCGATTACACCTTCGACGTTATCACCACGCATCAGCGGCACACAACAAATACAATAAACCACGTTCTTGCCAATCTGCTCTATATATTTTTTGTCGTTACGTCTTATCGGCCTGCGTTCAGCCGCACACTGTCCGGCAATACCTTCACCCAGACTGAAAGTTTTTGTCGATTTAATTCCATTATTGATGTCGTCTCGAACATGACGCGGTATGTTGCCCCACACTACCTTGATTTCAAGCTCACCAGTTTCTTTGTTCAGCAGCATCAGGTTACCCTTCTGAGCACTAACTGCATCCACGGCAGTCGCAAGTGTCTCAACACACAATCGCTTAAAATCATTTACGTGTGCCAACTGCTGATTAACATCGTACAGAGTCTGGATATTTTTCAGAATGCGCTGATTCTTTTCATACTTTAAAGTTGAATCAATGTTGGTGGTCGCTATCGAGGCAAGCTCCTGCAGAAAAGGATACTCATTTTCGCTTATCTGACTGCCGTCGTATTTCTCACCAAGCGTTAAAATGCCAAGCACTTCTCCGTTTTTTATAAGCGGACACCAGAGATCAGAATTCAATACTTCAAGATTCCACATTCGCCATGCAGTATCGAACCTCGGATCCCGTTGTAAATCCCGCACACTGAATACATTGCCCTGCCGAATAATCTGCCAGAGCAATCCGTTGTCTTCAATAAACTTGAAAAGATACAACGGCTCACAGACAGAGTCGTTTATCAGATATTCATCATTAAGACCGGAGTAAGCCTTCACGCCGTAGAAATTACGACCGGGATCAAGATCATCACGCAACAATACGGCGCTGTTTATAGCGCCGTATTTCTCACGCACAACACCCATAAAATTACCAAGCAATTCTTTGAGATTAAGAATGTTGCCGAAGCCTTTTCCAGACTGAAGCAACGCTCGCATCTCAAAGATCAGAATATCCTGATGAATAGCTTTCTTTTTGTAATAGGCGAGCTCGTCTTCGACGCGCATAGGCGCTTGTCCACGCGCAGCTGGACGCGAAGGCTCGTTTTCTATTATCTGCTCGTCGTTAGCTACAGCCGGACTGTTTATTTCGAAGGTTGAATCTTCAAATTCGAAGTCTTCTTCAGCCTCTTTTGGCACTGACATGCCATACCCCCGGGGGTGTGTTCTCTACCCATATGTTATCGACCGGATCGGGCAGGAATTGAGTATGATCAGCGCAACTAAAACACGTTTTAAATTAACAGCTTGCCAGAATAATTCAACCAATATCCTGTAGCGAACCAGTTCTCAAAAAAGTACCAGGAATGTAAATAACTGTCTTACAAAAAATCTGTCATGTTGTGCCACGGCTGATTACTGACAAAGACTAACAATAGATGATCAGCAAATTCCGGCATAGTCAGGGACCGGTAAATCTTAAGCCTCTAAAGTAGACATTTTCGTTTGCGTGTCCGTGTGAGTTTTTGCCAATGATTTTGTCACAAATTCGGTCACCATCGGAGGCTTCCCGATCTTTACGCTTTACCTTGCCATCGTCACTCAGTACCAACCAGTATTGCCCCATATCAACCAACGCTTCAGCATTAAATCCATGTGGTATCGCAAAAACTTCTTTCAGCTCGCCTGTCACCTGCCAGTGATAGACCGAAAAATCACCACCGCTTTTCACCTCACCGGCAATTAAATAATAACCGTCGCCTGAAAAGGCTATATCGCGAATACCCCGGTCACCAAGAGACAATCGATGGGCTTCTACCAATTGATATGACTGGCGTTGCTTTGCAATTTGCAAAATAGTTGCATCGCCAGCCAGTCCTTTAGTTAAAGGCGAGCGCAGTGCAATAAGCAGGTCGCCGCCGGCGGTTAACGATATACCCTCAATGTTAAGACCTCCCTTTTTTGGCGCGAGCTTCGCAGCACTACTGCCAGTGATATCCAATAAAAGCTCACCCAGATCATACGGCCCTTCTATTAATTCAATTGATTGCAGTTCTGCTGTTTGCAAACCCTGATTAGCTGCACTATCCGCGTCCGAAATTCCCGGCAGTGTGGTTTTAAACAACACCCGACGATTCGGCGCAGAATTGGCATCACCGTCGAGACCATGAGAGCCCATCCACCAGACCTCATCACCCTGCACCACCGCAGCCTCAAGATCCATCTCCCTGTTGTCTGGCAACTGTAATATTTCTCCCAGCTCAAATGTTTGTTGTACCGATCCGCCTTTTGCGTTAAACAAAAAAAGAGAGTTCACTTCATCGTAAGCAACCAGCAGTTTGTTGCCATCCAGTCGAACTGCTGCAGAACCATCGCAGATGCCCTGATAGACCAGCGCTGTATAGCCCTTTGTCTTTTCAACACACCCCGCACAAAGCAGGCACACCAACCCACTGGAGAGCATGTGTCTGAGCCAACAGGCATTTACCACCATATAGATCACCCGAAGAAATAATTTCAATCCGCTGTAAACTTTATCAGATTAAGCAATCTTTAAAGAACTCATCACAAAAAACAGCATCAACACAACAACCTGCCACTGTTTGGACAGGGTGGTTTCGGATCTTTATAGAATCTCGCCAAACCGCCGATACCCTGACGATCGCCAATGACATTTGAAATCACTACCTAACTGATTTCTGCATTCGCGAGCTTTGTTAGACACCAGATAATACTAATACGGTATACACGAAACCGAAGCACATGGCATCAGATCACATTTACAACCAATCTGATAAACGTCGAAGACTTTTCAATTCACTGAGATGGCAAATTCTTTCCATCGCAGTGATTGGCACGCTCGGGTTTTTTGCGTTTTTGGCCGTTATGCTGGCCGAATCAAAAGACCGCGCAGATCTTTTGATGGAAATTCGTGATTCACGTTACCCGGTGCAGGAAAAACTGATAGTTGCTCACCACGGATTGCAATCGATTGACAGCAACATAGAACAGGCGATTGCATCATCGAGTTCATCTCTGCTTGATCACTCTATGGCACTGTCCGGTGAATTCCGTGCCCATCTGCACAGCGCGATGGTACTTGAAAAGTCACGCTCCGCCGAGCTCAATGAAATCCTGACTCAATTCGACGAGTACTACAGACTCTCATTTACCTTAGCGCAAGCAGTAATCAGTGGTAAAAAAACGCCATACTCAATCGCAAGTGAAAAGAAGGAAATTGCCCGCCAGTTCAACTCTGTTGTTACCGCACTGGGTGATATGCAAACCGAGCAAACCGATAATCTGGTCTCAAGTGTAGATACAGCAACACTGCGTGCCAGTGAGTCGCTGCGAGTTGGGGTTACAACCGGTATTCTAACGGCCGCATTGCTATTTATAATCGGCTTATTTACTACCCGTAGTATTCTGCAACGCATTAACAACATGGTTTCATCACTACGCCAGATTGCCACCGGCAACGGCGACATGAATGTCAGAATACCGCTAACCGGGTCTGACGAAATGACTGAACTGGCTTATTGGTTCAATACCTTCATCGAACGTCTCCAGAACCTTACAACAGAATCGACAGCAGAGATTAAGCGACTCGCCTACACAGACACACTAACTAACCTGCCAAATCGCAGAATGTTCCTCAATTGTCTGGACAAAGAGATCGAACACCTGAAAGAAACAGAAGGCAAATCTCTGGCGGTTATGTTTCTGGACCTGGACAACTTCAAGCCCGTGAATGACCAGTTCGGACACGATGCAGGGGATGAGTTGCTGCGCATAGTTGCCCAAAGATTAGTAGCCACTGTCAGGGAAACTGACAACGTATCCAGCAACTTCAACTCAGGCAGCCTCTCCGGACGCGATGCTGAGAAAATGCTGGACCATAAGCCTGGACAATCAGTCGTTGCCAGACTGGCGGGTGATGAATTTATGCTAATCATCAGCAACCTCGACAACCGGGAACAGGCTGCAACAGTCGCGCAGAGAATTCGTGAATCAATGATGCAGCCGGTAAACATTGCAGGTAACGACTGCACAGTGGGAGTAAGCATTGGAATCTGTCTTTATCCGGACTTTGCAAGCAACGCAGACAAGCTGATAAACAATGCAGACATAGCAATGTACGACGCCAAACACAACGGTAAAAACAAATTCCGTCTTTATGATCCGGCATTAAAACAGATCTCTGATCTTAAAACCCAGATGAAAAAAGACATTAAAACAGCAATTGAGAACGACGAGCTCTCTTTGTTGTATCAGCCAAAGTTTAGACTTAAGGACCAGCAGTTGGTTGGAGCCGAAGCATTGTTGCGCTGGACAAGCGATTCACATGGTGCCTTCACACCGGCGGACTTTATCGCAATTGCTGAGGCGAACGGCAAAATACGGGACTTCGATGACTGGGTAATGCGCACCGTAATCGATCAACTCGCGCAATGGGAGTCCAGTAACATTGAGCCGGTTGAAATATCTCTCAACTTTTCTGCTCATCAGGCAAGCAGACCAAACCTTGCAGAAGCAATGCTTGGTATCGCCGGAGACAAACAGCACCTGATGAAGCAAATCGAGATTGAAATCACTGAGACCTCGGCTATCGAAAACATCACCGTGGTAGAGAAAAATATTCTTGACCTCAAAAAGGCCGGCATGAAGATAGCCATGGACGACTTTGGTGCCGGTCACTCATCGCTGACGCTACTTACTCGATGCCCAATAGATACATTGAAAATAGACATAGCAGTGACAAAGGAAATTCACAGCGATAGCAGATCACGCATTATTGTTCAGTCGATGATTGATTTGGCTTCCAGCCTTGATGTCTCCGTATGCGCCGAAGGCATCGAAGATAAAGAGCAGGTTCATGCACTCACTGATATGAACTGCGAGTTTGGTCAGGGCTACTATTTTTCAGAGCCCCTGTCCGCAGCACAGCTAACAACACTTATCGCAGTTCAGAACCGCAGCTCAGACAAGGCAGCTTAAAACGCAACGCCCGGGAAACAGAAGCCGGACAACTTTTATTTCACCAGTGCCTTATGGTGATTCAAGCAAACCCTCATATCCAGTACACTAGAGTCTTTCATCCACCGGAAAGACCATGTCCTCGCTTCCAGCAGTCCTGCAACAAATCGACGCCGACGGCGACGCCGCAATCAGCCGGCTGTTCGACTTACTCAAGATAAAAAGCATCTCCACCGATCCGGCTTTCGCCAATGATTGCATCAAAGGTGCAGACTGGCTGGTTGAAGAACTAAAAAGCATCGGCATCGACGCCAGCAGACGTGAAACATCAGGTCATCCGATGGTGGTAGGCCATAGCAAAGCTGTCGCAGGTAAGCCGCATGTGCTTTTCTATGGTCACTACGACGTACAACCAGTCGACCCGCTGGATCTATGGGATCGTGATCCATTTGACCCTGCCTTAGAGCAAACACCAGACGGTAGTGTCATTCGCGCACGCGGCGCTGCAGACGACAAAGGACAGCTAATGACTTTTGTCGAAGCATGCCGAGCCTGGCAATCAGTCAATGATGAGCTGCCGGTTAATATCACTTTTTTATTCGAAGGCGAGGAAGAATCCGGCTCACCCTCCCTGGTACCGTTTCTTGAAGCGAATAAAGAAGAGCTCAGCGTTGATCTGGCTCTGGTCTGTGACACCGGCATGTGGGATGCAAAGACACCCGCCATTTGCACTATGCTGCGAGGCCTGCTCGGAGAAGAGATCACATTAACCGCAGCAGATAAAGACCTTCATTCAGGTATGTTCGGTGGCCCTGCTACCAACCCGGTTAGAGTTTTAACGAAGGTGTTAGCCGGTCTGCACGACGATAGTGGCAGAGTCACAGTACCAGGTTTCTACGACGGAGTTGACCCGTTACCTGCCCAGATTAAAGAACAGTGGGCAGGACTGGGATTTGATGAATCTGAATTTCTGGGTTCTGTCGATCTGTCAGTCAACGCAGGTGAGAAAGGTTACACCGCACTTGAACACCTTTGGAGCAGACCCACCTGTGAGTTTAACGGTATCGATGGCGGCTATACCGGAGAAGGCTTTAAAACCGTATTGCCTGCCAAGGCCTCGGCCAAAGTCAGCTTCAGACTCGTCGGCAATCAGGATCCGTTAAAAATAAGAGAAAGTTTTAGAGCCTGCGTCAAAGAACAGCTTCCTGCAGACTGCAGTGTAGAGTTTGAAGATCACGGTGCATCACCTGCGACCACCATGTCTATCGAGAACGCTGCATTCGAAAACTGCAGCGCAGCACTTACAGAAGAGTGGCAGCATGATGCCGTCTACGCTGGGTGTGGTGGTTCGATACCGGTAGTCGGCTACTTCAGCGAGTTGCTCGGCATGGAAAGTTTATTGGTAGGCTTTGGTCTGGACGATGATCAAATTCATTCACCGAATGAAAAATACAACTTACAGAGTTTCCAAAAAGGCATAAAAAGCTGGGCCAGAATTCTGGACACTCTGGCAAAAACATAGGCTGCATTAGAGACATACCGCAACTTAACGGACAGTCAATTAACTGACTCTTCATTGAATTACGTTCAGAAAACTTCGCGATAGTTTACGATCTGCAGTACCGAAAATGCACTATACATACAAACAAGAGAAACTACCGCGCCTGAGTGTGAACTCGCAGCGAGGTTTTTCCATAGATTATACTCACGCTGTCATTGCATTCGCACGATTGATTGCCATGTCGAATGCACTCTTTTGTCATCACAGCACTTAACCAGTTACAGGAGCCAAACATCTAATGAAACCCGCTTCAAAAACCGTATTTCCATTTGTACTTCCGCAACGTGCAATTAACCTGACGGCAACTTGTGTTATGACCGCCGCACTCGCCGCCTGTGGTGGTTCTGGTGGTGGTACAGAGGAAGGTGGCAGCACCGACATACAACCAATTGCCGGTAACTCCAATACAACTGATACAGATGGCGATGGATTGTTTGATAGCGAAGAACAGCTCCTGGGTACTGATCCCAATCTTGTAGACTCAGACGGTGACGGCATCAACGATGACGCTGAAGACAGCGACGGTGATGGTGTCAACAACTTTGACGAAATTCTCGCCGGCACCGACCCTTCTGTACCCAACGGATCTACCATCGTTACTGCTACCACTGATACGGATGGTGATGGCTTGTTTGATTTTGAGGAAGCAAACATCGGTACTAATCCAAATCTTGCGGATACAGACAATGACGGCATCAATGACGGTGACGAAGACGCAGACGGCGACGGTATCAGCAACTTCGATGAAGTACTCAACCAAACCGACCCGTTAGTTGCAGACACAGAAATACCAGTAGTGGTGCCACCAGTAGTACAAGCTTGTGAGGACGTTGACTCAAGTAATGAAAGCTGGATTGACAACTGCCAGCTGCAAAGATTCGGCACATTCGCTACAAGCTCATATACACAGGGTGTGCAGCGCATACTTTTCTGTCAGGGCGAAGGTGGTAACAGCACTGTCGAGGCTTTCGCTGACGGGATATATGGGCCCGGTACTGAAACTTCTGTGCGTAATTTCCAGACTGTCAACGGACTTACAGTTGACGGTGTTGTCGGCCCGGAAACCTGGGGTGCATTGTTTGAAACACTCAATCTGATACCGGTTCCTGATCTCATTGTTGGTAGTGAAGCTTTTGCCTCCTACGCAGTAGATGGCTGCCTGCCATCAACAGAGCAGTTCTATCAGGAAGTATCTGGTTTTGATCTGCTGGGCTGGAGACTGGCGTTAACTCCGGGCAGTGCAGTTCCGGTACCGTTTTCAACGGGCGCACCAAACTAAAGCAGGCATAACCTGTTGTTAAAAAAATCACTACTCCTGTTACTACCGCTCGCCATTCTGGTGGGCGGTTGGTATTTTGTGCAAAGCAAAAACAATAATTCACCGAATCAGAAAACCACTGCTGGTGCGCCGGCAACAACAGCTCCGGTTGCGTTATCACCAGTTACAGATGCACCTGACAACCCTGTGGCCACTGAAAAAGATGATGCATCCATTATTGTTGATGCAATTACCAATGGCCCGGTTAATGACCCTGCCACAAGCAATGAAAACGAGTCGTCCGGCCAATCGGCAACCAGCACTGATAACTATGAATCGATTAACAATACATCACGAGTTGATGCAGCGTCCGTCGCTGTAAATCCGCTTAGTGACGAAGAATTTCTGCAACTTGAACAACAAATCAAGACAGACAGAAAGCTGCGCTTGCAACTACTGGAAGAATTCCGTTACAACACAGACCCTGCACGTGCAAAGCAATTGGCAGCTCTGCTCGGACCCTACAATGATCCGGCAATTGTGCAGACTGCGTCCGAGCTTGCGTACTCCGGCGATTACCAGTCTCAGATCGCAGGTCTGGATCTTTTAGCGCGGGTACAACCGCGCAACGACGAAGCCCGCAACGTTGCTATTGACCTGCTCAGTTCTGGTAATGACCCGACGCTTCTTGTTGCAACAATGAATGTTCTGGCAATACCTGCAGGCACTGCAACGGCCAGTCAGCGCCAGCTGCTAAACGATAACCTCGCAAACCTTGCGAATCACTATGATCCAATAGTTCGTGGACAGAGCCTGTCTCTGTTAGGCAGATGGGATAAAAACTCTGCTATAGCAAGAGAGTCTTTATCCAGTGGATTAACCGACTCCGATCCCGCTGTGAGATCCCGTGCTGCTTTCGCGATAAAAAATATCAGCAACCCGAACGCCGATATGATTAGCGGCCTGCTATCGATTGCAGAGAACACAGACAATAAAAAATCTGCCCGTTACGCGGCACTAAGTGCGCTTGATAATATGCAACTCACCGGTACCTCTTTGCGCCGCTATACCATAGCCAAACGCAACATAAACCAAAGATAACAGAGCTGCTTTCTGCTTTATTTATTCCAACTGCTTTATTAGTTGAGCAACCCGCAGACAAGCAACCATCAGCTAAGGTAACCGGTTTAATTCTGCCTCAATCTCAAATACATGATCATCTGTAATTCCATGCTGCCGCAAGGCCATAGCAAGGTTTCGCAGATACTCATCATTCGGACCACTCGGCCCCTGAGACTGGCTGATCTGTCTGGCAATCTCCACAGCGGACGCAGGTCCCAGAAATGCCGGATTGGATTCATTGGCAACATAGAACACACCTTCAATGTGCTCTTCTGCACCCGGGTTTACTGGCGATACATCATCAAATAGTAAAGGTGCGCGGCAACGGTCGTAACCGTTCTTCTCACGATAATCCAGTTTGGCAAAAATCTCTTTGGCAAGAATCGCATCAATTTCAAACGCCATACCGCCGCACCGCTCACGCTGTTGCGGAATCAGCGTCACCACCCTG
>CAZYRP010000153.1:0-12899 GCA_964649465.1 uncultured Granulosicoccaceae bacterium
CCAGCACTACCTGCTATCAGCGGAAGCGAGAACGCTTTCTCTGATGCAGATTATGCGCTTGTCCGATGATGAAGCGTTTGAGATGTTCAAGGCTGCGCGGTGGGAAGGTGGCGAGCCGGTATGCCCGAAGTGTGGCGGCCTGGATCACTACTGGTTCGGCACTACGAAGCAATGGCGCTGCAAACACAAAGAATGTAAGCACAAGTTCAGCGTTACCAGCAGCACTCTATTTGCTAACGCTAAGATGCCATTGCGTGTTTACCTTGCCGCTATCGCTTTGTACTCAAACTGCGCTAAGGGTATGTCAGCGCTGCAAATGTCACGCGACTTAGACGTTCAATATAAAACTGCTTTCGTACTGATGCACAAAATGCGTGAGTCTTTGGGTGAGCCTGCACAACAGCTTGAAGGTGAAGTTGAAATGGACGGCGCTTACTTTAACGGTCACGTTAGACCGCGTAACGAAATTGCAAACCGTGTAGACCGTCGCAAGAAGGAAAACCAAGATCCTGATAAGCGAGTTATCTTGGTTGCCCGTCAGCGTGGCAAAGAAGGTCATGGTGCGGTTGAAACGGTTGTAGCAGTAGCACGGAATGAGAACGAAGACTCAGCCTTAGCGTTCGCTAAAGAGCACGTGGTGAAGTCTGCAACGATCACCACTGATGAGCACGTTAGCTATAACGCTTTGCGCGGCCAGTACAAGGTTGAGCGAGTTAACCACCAGATCAATTATGTTGGTCCGGGTGGTGAATCTACCAATCAGGCCGAATCGTTTTTCAGTCGCCTGCGCCGTATGCACATCGGCCAGACTCACAAGTTCGGCAACAACTATCTGGATCGTTACGCGCGTGAAGCAGCGTACAGAGAAGACACCCGCCGCAAGCCGAATGGTTTTATCTTTGCTGATGTAATGAAGCGTTGTGCTAGACATCTGCCGTCACGCGATTTCTGCGGATACTGGCAAGGTAATAAGAAGTCAGGCGAAAACCTAATCGGTGAGCTTTGCTAACTGCCAGTGAATCACGCGGCGCTCTCTAAACGCCTCCACAAGCCAGCCATTACCTTTACCAGCGTATAGTGCCTTTCTAACGCACTTGTAGAAAGTCTGCTGTTTGGTGTGCTCAAGCGACTGGTAATCCATTTCCTTGTGACTGGCTACTGCTTCGACAATATCTAACGTCGACGGTGGCTTACTGCCGCTGTACTCCCGCAGATAATCCTTAATCATTGGCGTAAGTTCACCAGCCATAAAGTACTCGCTGCGCTTGTAGCGTCTTCTGCCGGGAGTTGATGTCGGCAAATCTATGTCAGGCTGGTATAATCGAATTGTGCTATCCAACGACCGCAAAGCATCACTGACTTTATCAAGCTCGGCTTGTCGCTCTGCTAGATCGTGGAGTAATTCTTTGCGCTTTTTGAGCAGTCCGCTGACGACGTTTTTCATGCGGATTATTGTGGCTCATTTGCCGTCGAGTTCTTTCCCCAAGTGATACATAATTCCGTACTTTTCGTCTTTTGAAAAGTGACTCGTAGAGCCAGGGACTGGCTTCGAAAAACGGCATGGATGCCAAGCCTACTCGTCAAGGCCAGAGCGGCAAGCCAGAACGACAAACTATAAGGTCAAGCTAAAAGATCAAGCCAAAACCAAAGAAAACAATAAAAAAGACCAGCGGCCAGCGAAAACCAGCTTCAATTCCTGAAGATTTGTTGTATAGTTAGGGGTTTCCCCGAATCAGGATGTTATCCACAGCCTGAATAACCCCGGAAACCGCCGGGATTCACTGGATTTGAAGTCAAATGGTCACTATTCGACTATCGCGCGGTGGCGCAAAGAAAAAGCCGTTTTACACGATTGTGGTTACTGACAGCCGCAACCGACGTGATGGTCGTTACCTTGAGCGTCTGGGTTTCTATAACCCGATGAGCCAAAACGAGCACGAAGAGTCGTTGCGCCTTGATCTTGAGCGTTTGGATCACTGGGTTGGTCACGGTGCGCAGGTTTCACCTCGCGTAGCGAAGCTGGTTAAAGGGCACAGAGAAAAGGCTGCGGCAGCTGCTGCCTGATTGGTAGCCTGTATCGCTCATGGTCGGTGATGACGGGGATTCTGATTCCCGCTTAATCGTTCTGGGCAAAATTTCCGCGCCATTCGGTGTGCGGGGCTGGAGCAAGGTGACATCTTTCACCGAGCCTCCGGAAGGAATTCTCGAATACAAAAACTGGTCTGTTGTGAAAAACGGATCGGCACGGACGCTATCGGTGCGGCAAGGCAAGCCGCATGGCAAGTTCATGGTGGTGCAGTTTGAAGGCGTTGATGACCGCGATGCGGCGGCGCTTTTAACGCATTCGGAAGTACAGGTAATGCGCCATCAGTTGCCTGAGTCGCAAGACGAATACTACTGGGCAGATTTAATCGGGCTTGAGGTGATTACAAAAGAGGGTGTCAATCTCGGCACGGTCGATAGTTTGATGGAAACCGGTGCGAATGATGTGCTGGTAGTTAAAGGAGATTGTGAGCGGTTAGTTCCGTGGATCGAAAATGAGGTAGTTTTAACGGTAGATCTTGAAGGCAGGATTGTCACCGTAGACTGGGATCCGGATTTTTAGAACTGCCGCTAAGGTTGCAGCAAAATGAATAACTCAATCGCGGTAGTGACTTTGTTTCCTGCGCTGGTTGAAGCGGTTGGTCAATGTGGAGTGACTGGTCGTGCGGTAGACAACGGATTGCTGCGGATTGATACGGTTAACCCGCGGGATTTCACAACTGATCGGCGTGCGACGGTTGATGACAGACCTTACGGTGGCGGGCCCGGCATGCTGATGAAAGTGCAGCCATTGACGGATGCAATAAATCAGGCTCGGGTGCTGACAGCAGAATCGGCAACGGTAGTACACCTGAGTCCGCAAGGTGAGCAACTTAACCAGCAGGTGGTTGAGGAGCTGGCTGGAATAGAAAATTTGGTACTCGTGGCCGGGCGTTACGAAGGCATCGATGAAAGACTGATCAGTCGAGAGGTTGATCGGGAAATTTCAATTGGTGACTACGTTTTGAGTGGCGGCGAGTTAGCAGCGATGGTTGTCATCGATGCGCTTGCAAGGCAAATACCCGGGGTGCTGGGGCATCAGGAATCGGCGGTTAACGATTCTTATGCAGGTGAAGGCTTATTGGATTGCCCTCATTACACCAGGCCTGAAGAACACGACGGTATGAAAGTGCCGGCGGTACTTCTCGGCGGGGATCATGCAGCAATCGCACGCTGGCGACGTAAGCAGTCCCTGGGTAGAACGTGGTTGCGGCGTCGATCTCTGATTGAGCCGGATGCGCTCGGCACGGAAGACCGGCAATTGTTGCAGCAGTTTATGGATGAACAAAAAAAATCTGATGCAGGTGGCTAAACTTGTAAGTCGAAGACTTAATTAAGTTGAGCTGGCTGTTGCGAATAACTGAATACCACACGTGATTGGAGTGGAACGATGAGCAATGTAATTGACGCGATTAATGCGGAACAAATGGACAAGGATCTACCGGACTTTGGTCCTGGTGACACAGTTGTGGTTCAGGTGCGTGTAAAGGAAGGCGACCGCGAAAGACTTCAGGCTTTTGAAGGTGTTGTAATTGCGCGACGCAATCGTGGTCTGAACTCTGCATTCACTGTTCGCAAAATCTCGCACGGTGAAGGTGTCGAGCGTGTTTTCCAGACGTATAGTCCGAATGTGGCAAGTATTGAGGTGAAGCGTCGTGGCGACGTTCGTCGTTCGAAGCTTTATTACCTTCGCGGTCTGACGGGCAAAGCAGCGCGAATCAAAGAAAAGCTATAACGCAGACTTGGGTTAGCCCGCCTGGCATCTGTCCGTTGTAACGTGTAATGCAGAGTAAGCCACCGTTTCCGGCGGCTTGTTCCAAGGCTTCATTTGATCAAAGGCGCAGTTTGAGTACGCTGCATTTCATCGTTCTCTGGCTGTTCAGTCCACCGGGGCTGCACAGTCGACAGGTTTTGTCAGTTCATTGGATCGACACGTCAGGTACTTGAAATGTCGATCAAAAACCGCAATTTATCTATTCAAAACTATCGATCCGGCTTTTTGCGAGAGCTCAAATGACAAAAACATCCTCGGCAGAAACTATGGAGTTTCAGGCAGAAGTGAACCAGCTGATGAAGCTGATGATTCACTCGCTTTACTCGAACAAAGAAATCTTCCTGCGTGAACTCATCTCAAACGCATCTGATGCCTGTGACAAACTGCGCTTTGAGGCAGTTGCCAATGATGCTTTGAGTGAAGGGGATTCAGAGCTTGCAATCAAGATTGAATTTGATGCAGATGCTCACACAGTCACAATCTCCGACAACGGTATTGGCATGGACCGGGAAGATGTAATCAACAACATCGGAACGATCGCAAAGTCTGGTACAAAGCAGTTTCTCGAGGCACTCACGGGTGATCAGAAAGAAGACTCCAAACTGATTGGTCAATTTGGTGTCGGGTTTTACTCATCCTTCGTTGTCGCAGATAAGGTCACACTAACGACCCGTAAGGCAGGGGATGATGCTTCCAAAGGTATTAGTTGGGAGAGCGAGGCAACTGGAAGTTATCAACTTGCTGAGATTGAACGCGCAGAGAAGGGAACTTCAGTAACTCTGCACCTGCGTGAAGACTGCAATGAGTTTGCAGACAACTGGCGCCTACGCGGCATTATTAAGAAGTACTCTGACCATATTACTTTTCCAATCAAGATGCTCGAGGTGCTGCCACCGCCAGCTGAAGATGAATCGGATGACGATAAGGAAGCTGAAAAGAAAGTACCTGAGTTTGAAAAAGTAAACGACGCGTCGGCTCTGTGGACTCGCGGGCGTAATGATATTTCTGAAGACGAATATAAGTCTTTTTACAAGCAGGTAAGCAGCGATTGGGAAGATCCGCTGGCCTGGTCGCATAATCATGTGGAAGGCAAGTTCGAATATACATCTCTTTTGTATATTCCAAAGCGTGCGCCATTTGATCTGTATGACAACAATCAGCAACATGGTATTAAACTCTACGCACAGCGTGTTTTTATCATGGATGAAGCTGAAAAGCTGATGCCGCGTTATCTGCGCTTTGTTCGTGGTTTGGTTGATTCCAGTGATTTGCCGCTTAATGTCTCGCGTGAAATTCTTCAAAGCAATAAAGTGGTAGAGAGTATTCGAGGTGCGTCGGTCAAGAAAGTGTTGTCACTGCTTGAAGGGATGGCCAGGAATGATGCTGATGACTACAAAGAGTTTTGGAGTCAGTTCGGTGCGTGCCTAAAAGAAGCACCGGGTGAGGACTTTGCCAACAAGGAAAAGGTGGCAGGGCTTTACCGGTTTGCCTCAACGCAAAACAGCAGCGATGAACAGAGTGTTGGTTTTGCCGATTACATTTCCCGTATGAAGCCGGGGCAGGACAAAATTTACTACATCACAGCAGACAGCTACACAGCTGGTAAGAATAGTCCGCATCTTGAGATTTTTGCCAAGAAGGATGTTGAAGTCCTCATCATGTATGACCGTGTTGATGAGTGGATGATGAGCTACCTGAACGAGTTCGATGGTAAATCGTTAAGCTCGGTAGCCAAGGGTGATCTGGATCTTGGAGAGATCAGCGACAAGGAAGAAAAGGAAGCTCAGGAAAACGTTGAGAAAGAATATGAAAAACTGGTCGAGCGCTTGCAGGAAAACCTCAAGGAAAAGGTTGCCGAGGTTCGCGTATCGCATCGTCTAACCTCGTCCCCGGCCTGTGTGGTTCTCGGTGAGCAGGAAATGGCGATGCACATGCAGCAACTGATGAAGCAAGCCGGCCACGATGTGCCAGACAGCAAGCCAACACTAGAAATCAACCCGCAGCACCCGATTCTGGTCAAAATGGATAACGAGTCCGATGAAGACCGGTTTGGTGACTGGAGCATGTTATTGCTCGATCAGGCGGTACTGGCAGAGGGCGGGCAGCTGGATGATGCGGCAGGATTTGTTAGCCGCATGAATGCGCTTATCATGGAGCTCTCAGAGGGTAAATGACGGACGGTACAATGACGGTTGCGATTTGATTTGGTGCATGTGGCGGGAATGCTACAGGCCCGGATGCAGATCGAGGGCCACAGCGTCGCAAGTGATCGATATTGCAACACAGCCAATCTGTCAAAACCGTCTATTATTAACAGCTTGAGCTACGTACACTGTGCAGTGCGGAACAGACCACCGGTGAAGTCTGCCTTTAACTAAACGAATTTGAATTTTCACGGCTTTTAACAAATGAAATCAACGCTTATAAAGAGCAACATGATCCTGAGTTTGCTGGCCTCGCTACTTGTTGGCGGAACGGCAATTGCAGGCGACGCGGAAGCAGGGCGACAGAAGGCTGAGACATGCCTGGGATGTCATGGAATTCCGGCGCAGGTGAACGTTTACCCGACATATCATGTGCCAAAGCTTGGTGGTCAGCACGAGCAATATCTGATTGCCGCACTCGCCGCATATAAAAATAAAACTCGAACTCATGCAACCATGCAGGCCAATGCATCTTCACTCAGTGATGAAGACATTGCCGATATCGCTGCTTACTTTGCCTCACTCAAATAACGGAGTCGTGATGAATATTTTTAAATCGCTGTTGATTGCCGCTCCTCTTTTTGCTGTATCAGGTGTTGTTCAGGCGGGTGGTGATGCCGCCAATGGTGAAACGCTCGCACAAACCTGTGCAGCCTGCCATGGTGCCGACGGCAATAGCACGATAGAAACTAACCCGAAGCTTGCCGGTCAGTACGAAAGTTATTTAGTTCGTGCACTGCAGGATTACCGTTCCGGTGCGCGTGACAGCGCTATAATGGGAGGTTTTGCAACAGCCCTGAGTGACCAGGATATCCGTGATCTTGCCGCCTGGTTTGCAAGCCAGGAATCAGACCTGGCTGTTTTGAGTAAATAAATTCAGTTCAATTGAACAGTCGTGATAGAAACGGATAGAAACGCAGCCCGGTGCTGCGTTTTTTTTGCATAACGCAGTAGCTTTTCATTGAATCTCCAGAATGCCACTGGAGTGTTAGCAATTTGTTAATCCGTAAGTCTCTTCTATGGTCATGTTGTTTAATGCCTTGCAATGAAACTTGATACAGCAGTCCGGTTAGAGTTACACGAGTACCCTGTCCGCTACGTATCCCCTTTGATAGGGAGTTGTGCACGGTGCAGCGTAGTTTATGTGGGATAGAAATATCCTAATGTGTAACTTTCAATAAAAAAAGTTCGTGTGTTATCCTGATATGCTCGAATGGAGAAGAGATTTATGAAATTAAAATTGGTAACTTTTTGCATGACATTGGTATTGGCTCTGTCTATCAATGCGCCGGCATCTGCACAAACCCGTGACTTCAAAACTGCTTTGGAAGAGTGCTTTTGGGGTTTAATTTTAACTCGTGAAGACCAGAGAGGTTTGTCTCTTGGTTTGAACGTAGTTTCTGGTGCTCTGGGTTCATACGCATTTACGTCGGCCACATTGTCTGAAGACACATTCTGCGCTGAGAAAACTACCAGCACAGCTGCTTTTATTAAAGACGCGTATCCTTCGTTAATCGAAGATACTGCACGTGGTTCTGGTAAGCATCTGGTCGCGGTTTTGGGTCTTGCGGGATGTAATGCTGCGGAACAAGCGATGGCAATACCATTGATACGTGCGGATATGGCGGTTGCGGTAAGTGCAGTCGGCTATGATGCTTCTTCAAACAATGAAAAAGCGTACTCTATGTTTAAGGCCGTGAATCTGCGTTCTGAACAGGTTTGCAGTGTAGGTTAACACGAGGTATTTTAACTTCGTGAAACTTGAAAGCCCGCGTTGCTAAATGACGCGGGCTTTTTAGTTTGTATAATATGCCGAAGTGAATTCTCAATGACCACGCGGTTGCGTTTTTTTGGGCCATGGGTGGCTGCTGCAGTTTTCGGTTTTTGTCTTTGCACAGGCAGCATCCGGGCTGCGGAAGACGAATTGCGTTCTTTAGCAAACCACAGAGTCTGGCTTGCGTTATTGCACTATGAAACGCCGAGTGTATGGGCGTCACAAGGCAGCACAATACTCCCTGGCCAGTTCTTTCTGGCGCCGGATGGAAACCGCGATCCCCTAAGCGAGCTCAAATTAACGATACAGGCGATGACCGCTGTCGCTGCCGATCCCGATCGACATGGACAATGTCTGTTTCCAGCCAGATATAAATGGCTGCGGCAGCATATTGCAGTGATTAAAAATACACCTGAAATATCCTGTGCAGGCTATCAGGACTGGCTGAACGCCGGGTCTGTCGGCTCTGTTAGCATGGTGTTTGCCACCGGGCACATGAAAAGTCCTGCTTCATTTTTCGGACATAACTTTTTGAAGTACAACTCTAGTACTGCAAGCGGCAGTGGTGATCTGCTTGATCCGACCATTAACTTCGGTGCAGAGGTGCCGGACGACGCCAGCACTTTTGGTTATTTCTATAATGGAATTACCGGTGGTTATCCGGCTGTATTTGAGCAGCAGCCTTTTTTTAGGCACCTGGCGACTTATGGTGAAGAAGATTTGCGGGATGTATGGGAGTATGAACTGAACCTGTCGGAGACAGAGCTTGATTTATTACTCGCACATACCTGGGAACTGCAAAAGGCAGAGCTGAATTATTTCTTTTTCAGGAAAAACTGCGCCTATCAGATTGCAAAGTTACTGGCGGTTGTTACACCGGCGCAACTGGTGCCGCAGTATATGCCGTGGACAATGCCCTACAACGTTTTTGAACGGCTGGTGCAGGTGGGTGAGCCAGATAAACCGCTGGTGAGTAACATTCGCTACCACCCATCTCGCCGGAGTAGGTTTCACCAAAGATATTACAGTTTATCTGATGATGAGCGAGCCACTTTCAAGCAACAGATTCTTAATCCTTCCGTGTTGGATACTGTGCAATTTGATGCGCTACAGCTGGACTCCAGGTTTGCAATTATCGATGCGCTTATTGACTACTATGAGTTCAGGCTTCGACTCGACGCGGATGACACTGAGGCGGCCGATGAAAAAAAACGATTGCTGGTAAAGCGTTTTGCATTGCCTGTAGCAGAAAGCCGGGATGCTGAAGGTGAATTGCCGTTGCAGCCTCACCGTGCTCAACGTCCGGGATATCTGGCTTTCTCAGTGGTAGATAACCGTGCTCTTGGCACACTAAAAAAGCTACGCATTCGACCGGCGTACTTTGATTTTCTATCGCACGATATTGGCCGCAGTACTTCCGGCGAGTTTATTTTGTTGGATACAGAGCTGGTGTTTGATTGGAATGACGCTTCCATAGGCAAGTTTGATTTTATTAGCATAACCAATCTGGCGCCTTCTATTACCGATATACCTGGAGACGACGGCAACTCATGGCACTTGCGTCTCGGTGTTGATAAAACTAACGATGGCTGTGAAAGCTGTCAGCGTTTGATGATGGATTTGCAGTTTGGAAAATCCCGTAGCCTGAGTCGAGGGCTTACTGGTTTTCTGCTGGCGGGTGGGAGAGTACAGAAGCGCTACAAAGAAGACGGTCCTTTGGTACTGAGAGTAAGTGCCGGTGTCACAGGTACGCTGACCCCGCGTGCGCGAATGCATGCAACGGTCGAAAGACACGAAGACCTGGGTAGCAACGGACTTGATCGCAACCGGCTTAGCCTGAATCTGGCTTTTGGATTGCGACGCAACTGGGATATCAGGCTCGGCTACGATCGTGAGATTACTGAGCAATTTACAATTTCAGCAGGGTACTTTTGGTGATCGGGGCAAAAGCGTCGGTATTACCGAATTTTTTTGCAGATTGAAATAGCTGCTTACGTGAATGATGCTGTGTCGCTATTTTGCAGCCGGGGTTTTATCTGGCACGTGCAAGGTTGCCAACGGGTCGGTTATCTGTAGGTGGTAACCTGCTTGCTGCAGGTTTTGCAAGACGGTTTCCGGATTTTCAGTGGCTAGTTTGCGATCCCTGGTCAGTTCAAACGTTAGTGCCGGTTCGAGCTCACCTAGTGCCTGTAACAGGTTGTCCGGTACCTTATTGAAGTTGTTCTCTTCGGGTACATAGAGATAGTAACCGTTCTTTTTGAGGCTGTGATAGACAAATACCTTCATCGTATTTCCTGCTAAATTTTTACTTTATTTAGTTTACATGAAGAATTTCTTTCGTCCGCATACCATTGAATCAAACGCCAGATTGCGCATCTGTGTTGAGAAACATTTGTAGTAACTGTTGGCCGCCAGTATTCTCAATTGCATTGCGGATATTTTTTACAGTGCAAAAGCCTGCTTCACGCTATGCTCATCAGAGTATAAATCAGGTCGGATGGCAGCGATGGTATGGCAGAACCCGAAAAAGTCAGATTAGATAAATGGTTGTGGGCTACACGGTTTTTTAAAACACGTGGCCTGGCGACCGAAGCTGTTGGCGGTGGCAAGGTGCATGTTGATGGTGCCCGGGTAAAGCCGGCACGCCAGATAAGTGTCGGGCAAATACTTGAGATACAAAAAGGTCCGTATCAGTTCATAGTGCAAATAGATCAATTGATCTCGAAACGGGTGTCGGCCAGTGTGGCGCAGACGGCCTACACAGAATCTGAAGAGAGTATAGAAAAGCGGCAGAAAGTACAGGCGACGATGCGAACTGAGCGGATGTTTGCTCAAGCCGAGAAACCAGCGGGCCGGCCGAGCAAGCGTGACCGGCGGCAACTGCACCGATTTAAGGGGCGCCAGTCAGACGAAGGTTAACAGGTTGCCCGGAAGCACAAACTGTTTCTGGAGCCCAAAGTCCCGAACTGCGCGGGTGACGGGATGTAAACAACCGGGAATACTCTTGGTTCGCGCGCTGGAAATCACCTACTATAGTCCGAAATATCCGATATGCAGCGCAATCTGCCAGGCTGTGGCTCACGCCCCGGAGTGTCTGCAGATGAGTTGCCAAAAGATGAATCACCGAAAATAAATGAAAAAGATTACCGCGATTATCAAACCATTCAAGCTTGAAGACGTCCGTGAGCAACTTTCAAAGGTTGGCGTTAAGGGCATTACTGTCACTGAAGTCAAAGGGTTCGGGCGTCAGAAAGGCCACACGGAGCTTTATCGTGGCGCGGAATACGTGATTGATTTTCTGCCGAAAGTTAAACTTGAAGCAGTAGTTTCCAGTGATCAGGTTGAAGAATGCGTTGAGGCAATAACTAACGCTGCCCGCACCGGCAAAATCGGTGATGGCAAAATATTCGTTGAGTCGGTTGAGCGAGTGATTCGTATTCGCACCGGCGAGCAAAACGAACAAGCGCTTTAGTTTGACTGCATCGAGCAACTGATAAGCGGTATGCAACCGAACATAATTTCGCGCGATCAACACATAGTTTCACGCAAGGACATCAGTAAAAATGCGTTGAAGGTATTATATCGCCTCAATGAAGCGGGTTATGCAAGCTATCTTGTTGGTGGTGGTGTGCGCGATCTGTTGTTACAGGAGAATCCGAAAGACTTTGATATAGCAACCGATGCCAGTCCTGAAGATATTAAAAATCTATTTAAGAACTGCCGTTTAATTGGTCGCAGATTCAGGCTTGCACATGTTGTATTTGGTCGCGATATTATTGAGGTGGCTACGTTCCGTGCTGCCCACACCGAAGGCGAAGGTGGTGCAACCGGGGACAGCGGACGCATAACACGCGATAACGTCTATGGCGGTACGCTGGCGGATGATGCTGTAAGACGCGATTTTACCGTTAACGCGCTCTACTACAACATTGATGACTTTAGTGTGGTGGACTTCTTCGACGGAGTGCAGGATCTTGAAGAAGGCAAGCTCACGTTTATTGGTAACGCTTTTGATCGCGTAGTGGAAGATCCGGTTAGAGCATTGCGCGCAGTCCGGTTCGCGGCAAAGCTTGGGTTGAACATGGATGCAGATTGCGTTGCTGCCATTGAGCAACATCATCACCTGCTTGCTGAAATTCCGCCGGCAAGACT
Source organism: uncultured Granulosicoccaceae bacterium (assembly GCA_964649465.1). Classification (GTDB taxonomy): domain Bacteria; phylum Pseudomonadota; class Gammaproteobacteria; order Granulosicoccales; family Granulosicoccaceae. Next base: position 11,987 of record CAZYRP010000153.1, read on the forward strand.
GTTTGAGGAGGTACTTAAACTCGTGCAGTCCGGCCACGGTGTCGCGAGTTTTAATCTGTTGCGAGAACATGATCTGCTTCAGTATCTTTTTCCGTTGGCAGATACCAGGCTTAAAGACGGTGATGAATACGCGCTTGACATGATTCTTCGCGGCCTCACGAATACCGATTCACGAATTGCAGAAGAGCTGCCGGTAACACCTGCGTTTATTTATGCGGTGTTTTTGTGGCCGGATGTTGCAGCTCGTGCAAAAGTACACGCAACCGACGGAGCTGATCCGGTACCGGCGCTACATATGGCAGCCGACGAAATTCTACCGGCCCAGTTAGCGGCGACTTCACTGCCTAAAAGATTTTCGATACCCATGAGGGAAATCTGGGTAATGCAGCCCAGACTGAAAAACACCAAAGGAGCGCGGGGCAAACGCTTACTCAGCAACCCTCGTTTTCGAGCAGCTTACGATTTTCTTTGCTTGAGAAAAGACACGGGTGAAGATCTGCAAAAATTGTGTTCGACCTGGGAGTCGATCCAGCAAACGCCGGAAGCGCAGGAAATACTTGCGGAGGCGCGCAACCGTGCAGCGGCCAGAAGGCGTCCGAAGAAATCGGGTAATCGGAACTCCGCTAACCAGTTTGGCAGTCGATCGGGCGGTAGCGCCGCGGGAAATCGTGTTTCTGCAGGTGGTGCACGAAGCCGGACTCGCCGCGGAAATTCCGGAAAATCTGCGGACTAGATATCCTGCCGTCCAATCAAATACGGACAAATCGCTGATTACACCGATGTTGGATTCATGAAAAACGCCGGTTCTTGTGCGACACTCGCGCGCTACGGTAAGGAGAAATTCTTGGAAAATCAGTTGCGCTATGTGGCGGTGGAAGGGCCGCTCGGGGTCGGTAAAACAACGTTGGCCAGG
>CAZYRP010000154.1:0-12884 GCA_964649465.1 uncultured Granulosicoccaceae bacterium
GGCAAATTAAATCAGGAGTTTCTGTGACCGGTCGAGCAGCCCTAAGTGATTCTGTGGATTAGTATTTTTGCGAAAATGTGACGCAAATACGGGTAGTTACCTCGGTCCGAATGGGTAATTTCGCCCCGGAATTACTGTTTTACAGGTAATGCCGGGATCAGCAGATTAAGGCTTTTTCCCTATCTGGTTGACGGTTGCTCCAAACTCGCCCTGAGCTACCTGAATTTCAATATGCTGGTTTTTTTCGATCTGGGCGGTGCTGGTGATTACAGCGCCTTCGGGGCTTTGCACAATCGCGTAGCCGCGGGCCAGCGTATTGAGGGGGCTGATTGTCTGCAACGCCCGTGTGTTGCCAGCCAGGCGAACCTTTGCTGCCTCCAGGCGCCCGTTGAGACTTTGCAGCAAACGGTTGTGCAACTGTGCAATGCGCTCCTGACGGCGAACGAGTTCTCGCTGTGGCGACAGATTGCGCAGCCTGAGCTGCAGATTTGTCAGCGATGCGTTTGCTCGGCTGGTCGATAGCTGCATTGCGCGTTGTAATCTTATGTCCAGTTCATCGCAGCGCTGGGTTCGCTGCTGTAGTTGCTGTTTCGGGTGCTGGTTGTTCAGTCGTCTGGCAAGCTGTTGCAGGTAATAGGCGTTTTCGTCTGTGTTTTGCTTTATCAGGCGCAGCATTCTTTTTTGCAGCGCTTTTATTGCGTGCTGCAATTCTGTCTGATCCGGGCTCACTAACTCTGCCGCAGCTGACGGTGTTGGCGCTCGTACATCTGCTACCAGATCTGCAATGGTGAAATCGATCTCGTGGCCGACGCCGCAAATAATTGGTAAATCGGACGCAAAAATGGCGCGTGCAACAGGCTCTTCGTTAAATGCCCACAGATCTTCCAGTGATCCGCCACCACGCATCAGCATGAGTACATCGCATTCTTTGCGACGATTGGCAATCTCCAGCATTTTGGCAATTGAAGGTGCGGCCTGCTTGCCTTGCACGGTTACCGGATAGACTATTAGCTCGGCACAGCGGAAGCGACGACGCAATACATTGAGTGCATCCTGCAACGCGGCACCGGTAGGCGAGGTGACAAGGCCGATACGTTTTGGGAATGCGGGCAATGGCTGCTTGTGAGCATCTTCAAACAAGCCCTCGGCGTGCAGGCGCTTTTTAGTGGCCTCAAACTGTTGTTGCAGTGCGCCGACACCGATCTCGGTCATTTTGTCGACAATCAGCTGGTAGTCGCCGCGTTGCTCGTAAATACCCAGCCTGCCACGCACCAGTACTTTCTGTCCGTCTGCCGGGCTGAACTGAACCCGGCGGTTGTCGTTGCGGAACATTGCACAACGCAGTTGCGAGCGATTGTCTTTAAGAGAGAAATACATATGACCCGTACGAGCGCGCATCAGGTTTGAAATCTCACCTTCTACCCAGACGCTGCCGAACTGGGTATCGAGCAGCCATTTCACTTCAGAATTCAGGTCGCTGACGGAATACACTTCATCGAGGGTCAACGGGATTTGTTCCATCTGTGGTTCCGCCATGGCCGGTTTCAAATTAACAAGCAGGTGGTGGTTAGAAGAATCGCTACTGCCAGCTGCAAACGCGGAGTTAATCAAGTTAACGCGCGCCGGTCAAACTGGTATGATGAGGTGCACGGTCAAGATCATCCGCTACCGGGCAAACTCCAATGAACATTGTTCAAGACGCACTAACGTTTGACGACGTTTTGCTGCAACCCTCGCACTCTCTTGTGCTTCCCAATGAGGTTCGGTTAAACACTCGTTTGACCCGCGAAATATCGCTCAACATTCCGCTGCTTTCTGCAGCCATGGATACGGTAACGGATTCCAGGCTTGCTATTGCAATGGCCCAGGAAGGCGGAATTGGCATCATCCATAAAAACATGACAATCGAAACTCAGGCATCTGAGGTTCGCCGGGTCAAACGTTTTGAAAGCGGTGTGGTTCTGGAGCCAGTGACAATCACCCCGGACACCACCATTAGCGAAGTGCGCCAGCTGACAGCCAGTCATGGCATATCCGGATTACCCGTCGTAGATCAGGGTGGTTTGGTCGGCATTGTGACCAAGCGCGATATCCGCTTTGAGACCCGTGAAGACGAGCCGGTCGCGAGCATCATGACACCCAAAGACAAGCTGGTGACCGTCAAGGTCGATGCGCCGCGTGAGGAAGCGCTTAACAAATTGCATCAAAACCGTATTGAAAAAGTACTGGTGGTCAATGACAACTTTGAGCTGAAAGGCATGATCACTGTCAAAGACATCAGAAGTGCGCGCCATTATCCGATTGCCTGTAAAGACCCGCAGGGAAGATTGATCGCCGGTGCGGCTATTGGTGTGGGGGCCGATACCGACGACCGCACAGATGCGCTGGTTGAGGCAGGGGTGGACGTACTAATTGTCGATACTGCCCATGGACATGCACAGAGTGTGATTGACAGGGTAAAGCAAACCAGACAACGCTACCCGCATCTGCAAATCATAGCAGGTAACATCGCTACAGCTGCTGCAGCTCAGGCATTGGTTGAGGCGGGGGCGGACGGGCTTAAAGTGGGTATTGGTCCCGGGTCGATTTGCACAACGAGAATTGTTGCAGGTGTCGGTGTGCCACAAATTACTGCCATCGATAATGTAGTGCAGGGAATCGCAGGTGCCGATATTCCCATTATTGCTGACGGCGGAATTCGTTTCTCCGGCGATATAGTTAAAGCCATTGCGGCCGGCGCGTCATCGGTGATGGTGGGTAGTCTGCTGGCCGGTACAGAAGAAGCGCCTGGTGAAGTAGAGCTTTATCAGGGTCGCTCTTATAAGTCCTATCGCGGTATGGGATCTGTAGGTGCGATGCAACAAGGCTCAAGTGATCGCTACTTTCAGGACGATGAAAGCTCACCGCAGAAACTTGTACCGGAAGGCATTGAGGGCAGGGTGCCTTATAAAGGGCCGTTAAATGCCGTACTGCATCAGCTTATTGGTGGTTTGCGTTCCGGTATGGGCTACTGCGGTTGCGAGTCGGTGAGTGCCATGCAAAGCGACGCATGCTTTGTGAAGGTTACCAATGCTGGTATGCGGGAGAGCCATGTGCACGATGTTCAAATCACCAAAGAGCCGCCGAACTATCGGCTCGACTAGCTGCAGATAAAATTGGGCAAATAAAAGCGGGCAAGTAAAACTGTTGTAGATAACTGCTGTATCGAATTCACCGCAGAGTTCACTGGTTATTTGCTGTATTGCCTTAATACTTTAGATTGACTACCAGCAGATAGTGCTTTGCTGGTATTGCATACCGGGAACAACGTTGGCTGACATACACAAACATAAAATTCTGATACTCGATTTCGGTTCGCAGTTTACGCAACTGATTGCCAGGCGTGTCAGAGAAGCCGGAGTGTATTGTGAGATCTATGCCTGTGATGTAGATGCAAGCAGGATTGCGGATTTTAATCCGCGTGGAATTATTTTGTCTGGCGGTCCGGAGTCTGTTGCAGCAGAGACACGGCACCCGGTACATGACATCGTGTTTGAACTGAATGTGCCGGTATTGGGTATCTGTTACGGCATGCAAGCTATGGCGGCTCATTTTGGTGGTGAGGTTGCACCGCATGGGAAAAGCGAATTTGGTTATGCAACGGTTCGTGCGCGTGGTCACTCTAAACTATTAAAAGATATTCAGGATCACGTTAATGACGATGGACATGGTTTGCTTGATGTATGGATGAGCCATGGCGATCGTGTTGAGTCGCTGCCAGAGGGTTTCAAGCTTATCGCCAGCACAGACAGCGCACCAATCGCAGGTTTTGCAGATGAAGACCGCGGTTTATATGCGCTGCAGTTTCATGTTGAAGTAACACACACCAAGCGCGGCTCAGAAATTATTCAGCGTTTTGTGGCGGATATATGTGACTGCAATACCGATTGGCGGGCAGCGAATATTGTCGAGGCATCTATTAAAACAGTGAAAGAGACGGTTGGCACTGATGCAGTGTTGCTGGCTCTTTCGGGCGGTGTTGATTCTTCAGTAGTCGCAGCTATGTTGCATAAAGCCATAGGTGATCAGCTGGTTTGTGTTTTCGTAGACAACGGCTTGCTGCGTCTGGGCGAGGGTGATCAGGTGATGCAGACCTTTTCACAGTCGCTAGGTGTGCGTGTTATCAGGGTTGATGCGGAGCAGGAATTTCTCAATGCATTAAAAGATGTTGATGACCCGGAACAAAAGCGCAAGGCTATTGGTGGGCTTTTCATTGAAATATTCGAGCGCGAAGCCCGCAAGCTTAAAGGTGTAAAGTGGCTGGCGCAGGGAACTATATATCCGGATGTTATTGAGTCTGCCGGTAGTGCGACTGGTAAAGCGCATGTGATTAAGTCACATCATAATGTAGGCGGATTGCCCGAAGATATGGAGCTTAAGCTGGTTGAACCGTTAAGAGAGTTATTCAAGGATGAAGTGCGAAAGGTTGGTCGTGAGCTCGGCTTGCCGGATGTAATGATTGACCGACATCCTTTTCCGGGTCCGGGGCTTGGGGTCAGAATACTTGGTGAAGTGAAAAAAGAGTTTGCCGATACCCTGCGGCTTGCGGACGATATTTTTATCCACGAATTGCGTGAGCACGGTCTCTATCAGCAAGTGTCGCAGGCTTTCGCTGTTTTCCTGCCGGTAAAATCAGTCGGTGTGACCGGAGACGGACGTCGCTACGCTCATGTAATTAGTTTGCGTGCGGTAGAAACCACAGACTTTATGACCGCCAACTGGGCGCGCCTGCCACACGATTTCCTCGATCTGGTTTCAAGAAGAATCATCAACGAGATTGAAGATGTCGCTCGTGTGGTTTACGACATATCCGGAAAACCGCCGGCAACTATTGAGTGGGAGTAGTGCAGTAAACTGGTTGTAGCCGAGCTCGCTGACAACCCGCGCTGGTTTGCAATTAACCCGTCTACAATCAGCCTGCTTATAATTAACAGTGGGTAATGATTGTTCTGCTAGGCCAAAACTAATCAATTTTTAACCCAGCCAGATCTCAATACAGGGCAAACTGCTATTTGTTCGAGGCCCCTGATAGGGTGTCGGCAGTTGTCATAACAATTATAAAAAGAGATCAACTAGGCTGACCGGGCAATGCGTAAACTTGCGCTGCAGATACCAGAACTACAATTATAGAAATGTGAAAAACCTGCATCGCTCCTGAAAACTTGTTCTGGTGTCGGGGGCTGTGGAGGTTATTTACAACGGTATGTGGATTGCTTGCACTTTTTTGTTCATTTTTTCAATTGTTCGACTATAAGTTATTTGTTGATAACTAAATCAGTGCTTTTTTGCGTTTAAAGAAGCGGCTACAGCTTCCCGGATGTCACCTGGTGACTACGGGCGAACAATATAAAAATTAACAGTCGGGAATAACAAAATGACTTTCAATAAATCCCTCGTCGCTACACTTTTAAGCGCCGCCATTTGCCTGCCTGCAATGGCTGATACCGGTGGTTTCTCCAAAGCTGTATACGTAGGTATCTCGGGTGGTGTATCTGGACTGGAGCCGGAATCACAGGTACCACAGTTCTTCGTCCAGGACGATACCGACAGTGGCACCAAAGTTTATATCGGCTATGATATTTCACCGCGTTGGGCAGCTGAACTCTCATTTGCTGACCTGGGTGAAGCGGTCATCGGGCCCGACAGTGTCGGATCTATTAGCTATCAGGTGCTGGAACTTAGCGGCCTGTATCGCTTATTTGATAAGAATCGACGTGGCTTTGGTGCGTTTGCCAAACTTGGCTTCGGTGGACTGGATAACGAAAGTGATCTTAACTTTACTCGCGACAATGACCTGCACCTGAGTGGTGGTCTTGGTGTTGAGTGGGCGAGCAAGTTCGGTCTGGCCGTTCGTGGTGAAATTGAAGCTTTTGACCAGGATGCAACATTCGCCTCACTTGGACTCCTGTGGAGATTTGGTGGCGGCAGCAGCAGTAGCAGTGATTCAGATGATAGCGGTCTGTTTTCAAAGGGTGTCGGGTCAGTTGGCGGTCTTCTTGATGGCGAGAGCGATCTTGCAACCCTCGATGATGACGACAATGACGGCGTACCCAACAGTCTTGATGACTGCGCAGGCACTGAATCGGGTGCACCTGTGAGTGCTACCGGTTGTGCGGTATTCGGCGGTGTACTTGAAGGAGTACAATTCGAAAGTGGTTCTGATGTTTTGGTTGACGCAGCTCAGGTTGTTTTAAACGGTGCAGCAGATGTGCTGTTGAAAGATCCTAACCTGAAAGTTGAAGTTCAGGCGCACACTGACAGTCAGGGTGCTGAAGAATTCAACATAGAACTTTCAAAGAAGCGCGCACTGGCAACAGTTCGTTATCTGATGTTACGCGGTGTACCATCCGAGCAAATGACGGCTCGCGCTTTTGGCGAATCAAAGCCGATTGCTGACAATACAACAGCCGCTGGCCGTTCTACTAACCGACGTGTCGAGTTCCATGTGATCGAGCGTTAATCTGATAAGGTTACAACTGCCCGCTGCAGTTGATACACTTAAGAGCCGCTTTCCGGTCTGACCGGGAGCGGCTTTTTTATTATCCTCGGGAAATAAAGACGATGAATCTTTGGAATGCCAGCCGCACGGGAGGTCTGGTTACAGGCCGATTGGCAGTGCCCATTGCTTTGGTAGCATTGTTGGCAGGCTGTGTTACAGCGCCTAATGACAACAAAGCTCAAAGTGAACTGATTGCTGAAAGGCTGGATGCATACGTCTTCGAAGAGGGAACTGTGCGCCACGATGTCACTGACGAGAATGTCGCCAGATTGTGGCAGGAGTTCAACGTCATGCGCCGCAGTGGCAATTTACCGGAGGCCAAAGCGAAGCTTGAACAGGCAATCGCGATCTCTCCCCGTGATCCGGCGCTTTGGAGCAGTGCAGCAGAGCTTGAGTTAGAGGAAAGCTCTCACTTACGTGCAGAAAACTACGCGGCAAAATCGAACTTCCTTGCAAATGTGGGTAATCGACCGTTGCGCTACCGTAACTGGTTGATCATCCAGAGGGCGCGAGAAGGCAGGGGTGATTTACTTGGTGCCAGAGAAGCAGAAATAGAGTCTTCCAAGTTTAATAACGCAAACGCTTTACGTTAACCGATACGCCTGACGCGTAGATTCATCCGGAGGCGCAGCAAAAAGGTCTTTGCGCTGGATTTTTTTATGTGCTGGCTCGCAGTTGCCCACGGTGGTTCACAGAGGATGGCGCGGAGGCCGCCAATGGCAATTGGCCGGCTTACCCAACTCATATCGCACAACGTAAAAACTCTGTAGCATAAAGGCAGTCCGGTGTGCCTGGTGATACTGCGCACTGGCAACGCAATCCGATAGTAAAAGACCCGGCATTTAATGACAGATAGTGAACCCGACAAGTCAGTGTTCGACGACGGCCCTGAGACCGTTGCTGATATCCTCGGTAATCACGGTCCATTTGCAGACTTAAAACCCGGGTTTCGCGAGCGTGCCGAGCAACAGTCGCTGGCGATGGCAATTGATCAATGCATTGCCGAAGAGAATATTCTGGTGGCCGAAGCCGGTACCGGTGTCGGTAAAACATTTGCCTATCTGGTGCCTGCACTCACGTGTGGCAAGCGTGTCATTGTTTCAACCGGTACCAGACACCTGCAGGACCAGCTTTTTCATACTGACCTGCCTGTTGTGCGGCAGGCACTCAGGCGTAGCCCGAAAGTCGCGTTGCTTAAAGGTCGGGCTAACTATCTTTGTTTGCGCAGGCTTGAAAAAGCGCTGCACAACCCGGCCTTTCGCGAACCCAAACTCGCAAAGCAACTGGACCTCATTCGCAACTGGGCTGAGCAAACCAACAGCGGTGATACGTCAGAAGTACTGGATGTACCCGAGTCGTCACCGGTCTGGTCGTACGTTACCTCAAGCGATGATTTTTGCCGGGACCATGAACCGGATGATCTTGCCGGTTGCTTTGTCAGTAAGGCGCGCAAGCGTGCGATGGAAGCAGACATCGTGGTGGTTAACCATCATTTGTTTTGTGCAGATCTTGCGTTAAAAGAGGGATCATTTGGCGAAATTCTGCCAGACAGTGAAGTCATAATTATTGATGAAGCGCATCAGTTGCCGGAAACAGCAGCGTTGTTTTTCGGTCAGCGCTTAAGCAGCAGGCAGTTATTTGATCTGGCGCGAGACAGTCATACAGAGTACCTGAGCGAAGCACCTGACGTTAGCGAGATACGAGACCGCGCAGCAACGCTTGAAAAAGCAACTCGCGATTTCAGATTATCCCTCGGTCTGGAGCAACAACGCGAAGCGTGGGCCAAAGTTCAGGAACAAACCGGAGTGACACCAGCGCTTGATCATTTACGTGAGTCGCTGGAGCTTTTGTTTGAACCGTTGGATGCCGCAGCATCACGAGGTAAGGGTCTGGATAGCTGCAAGCGTCGATGCCTTGCTCATCTGGAGGTGCTTGAGGCATTTACCGACAACAGAGATGAACATTTTATACATTGGTTTGAAACCTATCGCACAGGCTTCAGTCTTAACTTAACGCCGCAAAATGTTGCCAAGCCGTTTTCAAGTGCGCTGGCGCAGTTGAAATGCTCATGGGTTTTTACTTCGGCCACGTTGGCAGTAAGGGGCAGCTTTGAACACTTTGAAGCCCAGTTGGGTATTAAGGAAACAAACGAGCTTCAGGTTGATAGCCCTTTTGACTATAAAAAAAATGCCATGTTGTATTTGCCCGCAAACATGCCGGAGCCGAAATCTCTTGTGTTTGATGAAGCGGTATTGTCAGTAGCGGAGCATGTTGTTAACGCCAGTAAAGGGCGATGCTTTGTATTGTTTACCAGTTACCGTGCATTGGAAAGTGCAGCGACTGCAATGCGTGCCAATTGTCGCTACCCCGTGCTTGTCCAGGGGCAAATGCCCAAGCGCGAGTTAGTTGAAGCCTTTCAGTCTCTTGGTAATGCAGTATTGCTTGGTACCAGTAGCTTCTGGGAAGGTGTAGACGTGCGTGGTGAGGCGTTGTCGTGCGTTATTATCGATAAGCTACCGTTTGCGTCCCCGGGAGATCCGGTTTTGCAGGCGCGAATTCAGGGTCTGCAACAAAACGGTATTAATGCCTTTATGGATTTCCAACTGCCAAAAGCTGTGCTCGCACTGAAGCAGGGGGTTGGCAGATTGATCCGTGATGTTGATGATCGCGGTGTATTGGTTATTTGTGATCCACGCTTGCAGACTAAAGCTTATGGCAACACCTTTCTTGAAAGCCTGCCGAGCATGCGAATTGTTCAGCGGCCGGATAGTGTAGATAAATTTTTTGCAGTAAACGCTGAATCCGCAGATGGGCAGGCAGGTGGGCAGGTAGATGGGCAGGCAGGCGGTGGATAAAATCTGCTTAATAGAAAACTCGATGGTGTTGCCGTGAAAACTATTATCGCTCTCGATACTTCCACAGAAGCATGCTCTGTTGCTTTACAGTGTAACGGTGATCGTAAGTTTCGCTATCGTGTAGAGCCGCGCATGCACGCTAAAATACTATTGCCTATGCTAAATGAGTTGCTGGATGAAGCGGGTATTTCAGCACAGCAAATCGATGGCGTTGTGTTTGGTCGCGGCCCCGGCGCTTTTACTGGTGTCAGGATAGGTACTGCAGCAGCACAGGCTATTGCGCTCGGCGGTGACTTACCAGTAGCACCTGTTTCTACATTGGCATCGATTGCGCATCGCTGCTACCGGGAGCATGGTAAGCAAAAAATTGCGGTAGCAATCGATGCACGTATGGGTGAAGTGTACTGGGGTGCTTATGAAGTAAGCGCGTCGGCTAATGTTAAGTTGATGGGTGAAGAACGTGTATGTGTTCCATCAGAAGTTGGATGTCCGGCTTCTGACTCTGCGGGTTCAGATTCACCAGATTCGAACTGGGTTGCTGCAGGTACGGGTTGGGATACCTATGAATCTGTGCTGGCGCAAACAACAGGTATTGATGTTAGCAACCGTTTTGATCCCTTTCCGCATGCGCTGGATATGTTATTGATAGGTGGTGAGCAGCTTGATCGTGGTGAAGGAGTGGCACCGGAGAATGCACTGCCGGTCTACTTGCGTGATAATGTTGCGCTTACGGAGGCACAGCGGGCTGAGGCGCGGCGGGTTTAGGAGCAGCGGCTCGAAAAGCAACTGGCCTGGAAACAGGCAGGTTAGAGCCAGTTTGATTCGAGCAAGCTGAATAGAGCGTCTGGAACAACAGCCGGCGTGGAATCATAGAGCGCAGATAAAACAACTGGCTCGATAAACGAAAGCGGAGGTTAAAATGGCATACGGTGCTGTAGTAAATCATGCAGATGCTGAAACATTCCAGCGCGACGGAGTGGTTCTGATTAAAGGCTTGTTTAAGGACTGGGTTGAGCCATTGCGTGCCGGTATAGCGCATAACATGAAGGAACCCGGAGATTACGGAAAGAACTATACAAAGGAAGGGCAAAGTGGCCAGTTCTTTGGTGACTACTGTAACTGGCAACGCATTCCCGAGTATCACGATTTCTTTTTCAGCTCACCTGCAGCGGCAATTACAGCGCAGCTGCTCGGTTCAGATACCGTTCGAATCTTTCATGAACATGTTCTGGTTAAGGAACCCGGCACTGCACAAAAAACACCATGGCATCATGACCAGCCCTATTATTGCGTAGACGGATCCAAGGTGTGTAGTTTATGGATACCGCTTGATCCGGTTGAACAAACAGTATGTCCGGAGTTTATTGCAGGTTCCCATCAATGGGGCAAATGGTTTGTGCCAACAAAATTCACTGGTGACTCGTATGTTCGCGATGGCGATAACATGGTTGCAATGCCTGACATTGACTCTGAAAGAGACAAGTACGATATAAAATCATGGCAACTTGAGCCGGGTGATTGCATTGCCTTTCATTTTTTAACTGTGCATGGTGCACCGGAAAATTTGTCTGCGCACAGGAGACGCGCGTTCTCGGCGAGACTGTTGGGTGATGATGCAACGTTTGTGATTCGTGGTGGTGAAATGTCACCACCGTTTCCGGGCCTTGAAAAAAAACTGCAGCCCGGTATGCCGATGGATACTGAAGAGTTTCCCGTTATTTACTCCTGACCAATTAATTTGGTTGGCCATAGATTGGCTATGGGGAAATAGCAATTTCCAGCTAAGGCCAGAGAATTGATTGCCCGCTCGCGTCGGCAAAAAGGGCAGTTTGTTTACAGCCTGGTGGCATTTGAGTCCAGGCACGTCACTGCAGCTTTTCTTGTGGCAGGGAGTGTTACATCCTGAGCAATTCGCACGGTAAGGCCATGTAATTAGTTGATCAGAGTGGATAACGACGCAGGGCTCTTTAACTACGACACCAAAGACGGTTGCGGTAGCAAAAAGTACGGTTTATTCTCTGTATGGTTTTGATTCCGCTCCGCGGAAGTAATGCAAGTCATTGAAAAGCCAACAAAGAGATATACCAATCAGACACACAGGACGCATCGCTATGATCAACTCCCCGCCGAAAAATATGCCTCTTCAAAGGTGTGCCAGTCAGCGATTTACCAGTCATCATCTTAAGTCAGCTTGTAGTTTCGGGATTGCCGCGTTGCTTACCGTGTCGGCACAGCAAACAGTGGCTGGTGGTTTTCAATTATCCGATCACAGTGTTACTTCACTGGGTCGTAATCACTCAGGTTATGGTGTGGTGGGGGATGACGCTTCTGCGGTGCAATTTAACCCGGCGGGGTTGACCCTTCTTACTGACAGGCAGGCGCAGTTCGGGGTTGCGTTAAATTCTGTCAGTGCTGAAGTGGTTAACGGTGGTAGTAATGTATTTGGCGGTGCGATAGCCGGGCCGAATCAAGACGGCGCGCCTGGTTTGGCAGTACCGCCAAATCTTTACTATGTACAACCCATCAACGATAAACTTGTATTTGGTATAGGTTTGACTTCTCCGTTTGGTACAGACACCGATTACGACAATGACTTCTTTGGTCGCTTTAGCGGTACTGAAACCAACCTGACAACTATCGATATAAACCCCTCCGTTGGTTACAGAATTAATGACATGGTGAGTGTCGGCGGTGGTCTTAGTCTACAGACAGCGGAAGTAACTCTGAATTCAAGAATTGCGCTTGGGCCAGCCTCGGGAGATGGTGGTTTTGAAGCGCAGGGTGATAATGTTGCGTTTGGTGTTAACGCAGGTATTACCGTTGAACTGCCGGATGATTCTCGCATTGGTGCGAGCATTAGATCAGGCATTGTTCATGATATTGATGCCGATACAGTGTTTGAAATACCGGGCAGTAACCCCGTTTCTGCCTTTGCGGGAGAGTTTGGCGCAAGTGCTGAGTTTGAGTCGCCGGCAACGGCTTATTTCGGCTATTTCAAGCCGGTAACGGATGATCATTCCATTACAGCTGGTATCCGCTGGACAAACTGGAATGTGTTCGAAGAGATTAGAATCGAGTTTGACGATGCAGGTGGTGCTAATCCTTTAACAACTAACGATGCAGTTACTCCTGTTGAATGGAGTAACTCATTTACTTACGCAGTGGGTATTGATGGCCGCATTGATGAACAGTGGAGCTGGAGAGCGGGTGTCTCTTTTACTGAAACGCCAGTACCTGATTCAACACGTTCTGTGCGCACGATCGATTCCGACAGAACTTCAATTAGTTTTGGTGGCAGTTATAAGCCGTTGCCTGAATTAACGCTGGATTTTGCTTATCGCTTCATTAGTTTTGCTGATGCTGATATTGGTCAGCCGATTGTGTCCCAGGGCGCGCCAGTTGGTGCAACGGTGGCTACTGTTGCGCCGGACGTGAACACCCTGGCAATTCAGGCAAACTATAAATTCTAAATTGTAGAAGCTCCACTTACG
>CAZYRP010000155.1:0-6647 GCA_964649465.1 uncultured Granulosicoccaceae bacterium
ACTTAATGACAGAGTATGTGCTCTTGTCAGTTCCACTGTTTATTTTTATGGCAGCACTACTTGAACGCTCCGGTGTTGCCAAACAGATGTATGACAGTCTCAATTTCTGGATGAGCCGACTGCGCGGCGGAATCGCGGTTGTTACTTCACTGATGGCTGTTTTAATGGCGGCAATGTCCGGCATCATCGGTGGTGAGGTTGTACTGCTTGGTCTCATTGCACTGCCACAAATGCTGCGACTCGGGTACAACCAGAATCTCGCCATCGGAACCATTTGTGCGTCTGGCTCACTCGGCACAATGATTCCACCCTCGATTGTATTGATCATATTCGGTCTAATCACCGAAACATCAATTAAGGCCCTGTTCACAGGTGCATTTGTACCAGGCTTTATGCTCGCTACTTTCATCATCATCTACATCATCATTCGCACTCGCCTTGATCCGGAACAGGCACCACTACCGCCACCAAGAGAAGATGACCTGCCAGGTGGGGAAAAACTAAAAGTGTTTTTAGCTTTTCTGGCAACCCTCATTGCAGGCTTCACCGCATTGCTGTTGGCACGAGTGGCATTCTTAACAGCAACTGCCCGCAACACGCCACCTGGTGAAGCCAACTTCTTTAGCGGTGAAATCGCAGAGGCCACAACGCGCGAGTTCGAGCCACCAGCGATGGGCATGGTCCATCATGCACCTGCCATGCTTGGCATCATTGCCGTGTGCTTTATCCTCATGTTCCTGGTCTTCGGATGGAAACGTACCAAGTTAGGCTGGCACCATGGCAAAGGCCTGGTACCACCGTTCGCGGTGATAGGTATTGTGCTTGGCTCTATTTACGGCGGTATCACCGGTATTACTGAAGCTGCAGGTATGGGAGCACTGGCAGTTTTCCTTATTGCACTGGTTCGAGGTGAAGCATCGGTCGATTTGGTGTGGGTCAGTTTAATGCGTACCTTAAGATCCACCGGCACGATTATATGGGTAACAGTCGGGGCTGCTGCCCTTGCAGGTGCCTATACACTGGCTGGTGGCCCAACTTATATTGCCGGGCTTATTGTTGGTGCAGAGATGCCAACCATGGCAGTGATACTCATCATGATGCTGATCTTGTTATTCATGGGCGCATTCATGGATTGGGTGGGCATTGTGCTACTCATCATCCCTGTATTTCTACCAATTGTGCAACGCTTACCCATTGAAGAAATCGGATTCATCGGCCAGCTTGAGCCACGGCAAGTCGCTATCTGGTTCGGGGTACTGTTCTGTATGAATATGCAGGTGAGTTTTCTATCACCACCATTCGGGCCCGCAGCGTTCTATCTTAAATCTGTTGCACCACCACATATTTCATTGACTGATATCTTCCGAGGGTTCCTGCCATTTATCGGAATACAGTTACTGGCGTTAAGTGTGCTGCTCATTTGGCCTTCCATCGTGACGCTGCTGCTATAACTTAGAAAGGTAATCTTATGACTGCCGCCTGGCTCAATGACTACGAACATCAGGGATATCATTTCCCGGTGCGTGTTTTCAATAAAGACCAGGCGGCGGACTATCGCTCAACGCTTGAAGATATTGAAAAGCGTTATAAAGATAAACCAGAGCTAAAAAAGCTGGCTATCGGTCAATCAAATGCACTGATCCCGTTTGTCGATCAGATCACCCGTTCAGAGACCGTACTAAGTCACGTCAAAGAAATTCTGGGGCCCAACATACTTGTCTGGAACTCGAGCTTCTTTATCAAGGAAGCACATACTGATGACTTTATAAGCTGGCATCAGGACCTGACCTATTGGGGCCTCACAGATAGCCACGAGGTTACCGCATGGATTGCACTGTCTGAAGCCAGCGTGCAAAGTGGTTGCATGAAGTTCGTACCCGGAAGCCACAGTGGCAGCATAGTTGAACACCGCGATACGTTTGATAAAAACAATTTACTGTCCAGAGGTCAGGAACTAGCCGTTGAAGTAAATGAGGCTGAGGCGGTCGATGTTGTACTACAACCAGGTGAAATGTCGCTGCATCACGGTCAGGTTTTTCACGGTTCAAACAACAATCAGTCTGATGATCGCAGAATCGGTCTTGCCATCCGCTATATCACTCCTGATATGAAACAAACCATCGATGAAAAAACCGATGCCAAATTGGTAGCGGGTGTCGACGAATATCAAAACTTCAACCTTAGAGACGCGCCCAAAGGTGTATTGGACTCCGACGATGTTGCACGAGTGCGTAGCGATATCGCCGTAAAGGAACGATTTTTGATGGCTGGTGTAGAACGGTAGCACAGCGATAACTGGCAAGGGTAACTGCAGCGCTGACACTCAACCGCCTCTGAACTTTCGCCACTCAGCGTGTTCCAAATTAACTTAATACAACACACTCCCTACCCATGAAAAAAATCATACTAGCCCTGTCACTAATGCTTTCAGGCTACGCCTACAGCTGCGATCAACCAAGCGCATCCGATTCAGATTTTCCCGAATCGCTCAGCACTGCCTCAGGCACCACAGGAATCGCTGAAGCCTGGTATGACGGTGGCAGTGGTCGCTATAGACACGGCGTACTCGGCGATGCCATAGAACCCACTGTTCTGAGAGTGCGCGATCAATCAAACTGTGTTTTGTCTGAAGAGCTCGACTACGATCACGTGTTTGAAGATATAGAAACACGGCTTGCAAACATAGACGATCAACCGGGCATGGAAGTCGTCACCATTCGCAGCAATAAAAACAAAGGTGCACAAATTGCCGTGTACGCACTAACAGAAGATAAAGGCTTGCATCTTCTGACTGCAACACCGTACATCGGCACATCCAACCGATGGCTGGCACCAGTCGGTATTGCAGACTTCGATAAAAACGGTTCTATGGATATTGCATTCGTCGATCGGCCGCATCTTGCCAAGGTGCTCAGAGTCTGGTCCTTCAAAGACGGCGAACTCACAGAGACAGCAAGCAGAGCCGGATACAGCAATCATAAGATTGGAGAAGATTTTATTTCCGGTGGGATTCGCGATTGCGGTGATAACATAACAATGATTACTGCAGATGCATATTGGCAATCAGTCGTTGAGACAACACTGATTGACGGGCTGTTGATCAGCAGTGAGCTGGGCCCGTTTGAAAACACAGAAAGCCTGACCAAAGCATTAACCTGCGGTTAAAACTACCTGAGTGTTTGCGGGTGTTTAGGTAGGGGCCATAAGCGACAGCGCATGTACCGTGTACATCGATGAACGTTGCAAGATATCGCTATTTCACTGAGCCTACTCTTTCAAGCACTTACGCCGAGGGTATCGGTTACATCCGTCTGGTACATGCGGCTTCCCCTTATGGCCCTACCCGAGCATCCCCTTCATTTACAGGACCTATAAGCGAAACATATATACCACGTCAGGTGGCATTTTTTGCCAACGCCCGCTCACGCCACACAACAAGCAACCCACCACCAACAATAAACAACACACCCGGAAACAAAGAATCAAAAGGCGTCTCGCTAAAAAACCACCAGCCAAGTAAAAACGAAAACGGAATACCAAAATACTCAAACGGCGACAAGCTGCTCGGATCGGCCATTCGATAAGCAGAAATTAAAAGAAACACCGCTGTACCACCTGCACTACCCATCGCAACAAACAACAGCCAGTCACTGGTGTTTTCAAGAATTATAGGCGTACCGTTAAATACAACAATAACCAGTGCAGCAAACAGCGCACCCACCGACGCATAAATACTAATCAACGCAGTAGACTCTTCCGGTTCAAAGAATCTTGCAGAAAGACTGGTCAGTGCGTAAAAGAACGCCGCCAATACCGGTAACAAAGCCGCCATTGTGAAAGCATCACCACCTGGCTGCATCACCAAAACCACGCCGATAAAGCCCAATAAAACGGCAATGCCACGTACCCACCCAACAGTATGACCCAAAA
The DNA here is from genome assembly GCA_964649465.1 of uncultured Granulosicoccaceae bacterium. Taxonomy (GTDB): domain Bacteria; phylum Pseudomonadota; class Gammaproteobacteria; order Granulosicoccales; family Granulosicoccaceae. The sequence goes on from CAZYRP010000155.1 coordinate 3,931, forward strand.
GTGGTATTGATAATGTCGTCACGAACAGCGGCCCGGCAAACGCCAGCGTAGTCGCTGTAGCAAGTTCCATATGAATCAGAGCAGTATAGAAACTTACTTGTGCAAGTATTAACACCACCCCGCGCCCCAGAGCCAATTGCCATCGCCCCAAACGCACAGAACGTCCTGTTCGATGCCAGCTTACCGAAAACAGCAAAACCAGAACATGCGGCAACATACCAAACAGATTCCGATAAAACGCAATTTGCTCTACAGGGTAACGACCCCCCATATGTTTTATCAGTGCCCCCTGAACATCAAATAAAAATATAGCCAGTATGATGATACACACTGCCTTAAAATAAGGCTGCTTGGGGGTTGGGTTAGCTGTTACGTTCATACGCGCTCTGGATCGACTGACCAGAGTCGATGAAACCGCATGGTAGCACGGGTACGAAGGTAACCATCTACATCAGGCCGACTACTCCGCAGTGCTCAACAAAGTGAGTTCTGCGGTATCCGTTCAAATATTCTCGCTTAAAATCACATCATCTATTGACTTCTATCCCTACTCAATTAGAATGCGCTCCCTCACTAACTAACACAGGCGCTACCAGTGCTGTTTACAGAACCTCCAAAAATTACTACACAATAGCGCCAGAACATTGTTCTCGGCGCACCAACCCAGTGTGCCGAACAGCGCTTTGTACTTAGACCTCTTAAAGAGTCTTAGGTCTTAAGCCCCGATCAGCACATGCTATCGGGGCTTTTTTGTGGGACCAGAACAATGAACATTCATGAACTAGATGAAATTATCGCTTGCATGCCAAAGGGAAAAACATACTTCCCGTACTTTCAAGGTCGCTACGCGCCCATGCTACTGGCATGGATGATTGACGATCAGTGCAAAGTGTCTGATATTAAAAGCTCGCACTACTCCGGGCTTTTACAAAAACCACCGGTAAAAGATGTACTGGCGCAATCCGGTAATGGAACATTGTCTGCCGATACATTGAACATGGCATGGTCTGAACCTCACGATCAGTTCCTGCTGACACTGGGAAAATGGGGCGGTGAGTCAAGACGCTGGCAACAAACTACCAGATCAGGTCACAACCTGGTGTTGCAACTCAATGTACACGAAGGTTACGGAAAAGCTTTCGAAGCGTACCTTCCAGAGCATTATAAATTCCTGCTGCACTGGAGCGATCATCCGGTACTTAATCGCGGTGAACGCGAATTGTTCCGACAAACCCTGGGTTGGGTCAGACTCGATATTAATCTGCCTACCGGGGAAGCACTGATTGAAGAGGTACAGAGCGACTGGATACGAGACCTGCGTACCCTGCAACGACGAGTACGCAACAATAAGGATTTTGCCAAAATCAATCACTACTGTGGTTTTGTGATCAATAGATTTAACAAAATCTGGGACGAAGCACTTTTGTGCTCAGCATTGTGGTTTTTACGGGAAGAAATAGGCATTAAGAAAATTTGGTACCACACTTACGATTCAGGTAATCAATTAAAAAAGATAAGATATTCTTATCCACCAAAATCGTTGTATACCAAACTTCCGCGAAAGTTTTGCTTCACTGAAACCTGCGAGCAGCCGATATTTCTTTCAAACGATAAAAGCTATCGCCGATCACTAAAGTACTATCAGGCGGGTAAATCAAAAACTAAACTCAACCACCGACCACGCTGGTTCCAGATGCAGATGTAGCCAGCGTTTTTTTCTTCTGCATATTCTTGGAGGCGCTTATGCCAACACAGAGAAACCCCGTTGTCCGCCACGGCGCAATTTTGCGAAAAGGCGGCGCTCATACCAAATCGGTATCAGCCGGAAGGCATCAGTCAAAACGTCAGCTTGACGACGAGATTGATGACTACTTTGATGAAAGTGAATCATCGCACAACACGGTCAATCGTAAGCCGATTAACCGTTCAGCAACCAAAAAGGGGCAGAATAATTCTGCCCCTTCTTCTTTCTGGTATTTGATGTGGCATTTGCATTAAGTTAGGCGCCTTGGTAAATATGCCACAACACACCGGAAGGGTCTGCAATGTTCATAATTAAACTACCATGCTCCTCCTCATGAGGTTCCGAAAACACTTTCGCAAGCTCACCATAATTTTTTGCCAGATCTAACTTTTTGATTTTTTCATGCCAAGAGTGAATATCCTCAACATATAAACACAGCATACAATTTTCAGCCCACTCTTTTACATAGTAGTCTTGTAGCCAAAAACTATAGCCATCTAATTCATATCGAAAGGCATTGCCACTACCTACTATTTTGTTAAATCCCAAATCCTCATAAAACTTACAACTTAGCTGAAAGTCTTTTGATGGGACAAATGCTGTTAAATTATTTACTTTACACCTTTTCATTGTTTTACATTTTTTCGGGTATGAAGGCTTTATTTTTAAAAGATGGACCGTCTTACTACAGACCAGTACAGCTTGGTATTTTTTTATGAAATAAAAACTTGAATTGAAGATCATCTCGGCAGACTGACCAGAATGAAATCCAGATAAAATTAATTAATAAATAACCAATATTTGTTACCCTTGTAACCCGACTGTTTTGTTACTCATGCCCACTACCTTTCAGTATACCAGAACACATAAACCTAAGCTTCGTTTCACTTTCTTAGTAGCCTTACAAACCAGGCTCATATTACGCCAAGTAAATCTGGAATTGCAGTTGGTAAAACCGCAAAATAACCAAGGA
>CAZYRP010000155.1:6747-12867 GCA_964649465.1 uncultured Granulosicoccaceae bacterium
GCAACAGAATTGACAGGATAAAGAACAATGTTTATCTGGTCCGTTTCTGGTTTCTCAACTGCCGCGAAGAGTAATCCAAGCCCTGCTGGCACTAAAACTAGAAATAATACCCATGTTGCTTTTGGCCCAACAAGCTTACCGATAGCTTCAACAATCCACAGCACGATAGCAGCCAATGCTAAGAAAACGAATATTATGACTAGTGGTTCGATCACGTTACTTTATCTTTTAGCGCTTAAAAGCCGTGGTCAGCGGCAACTTTTTATTCTAAAAGGCTATTTCTTACCCGAGAGCTCTCGATCTAAGTATTTGATTCTATTTTGTATTAGTTTTAGCATTTCCTTTTCTGTTTCTTTAGCAGCGAACTCAGCAAGAGAAACAGATATTTCCTTTGTATTACTATGCTTTTTGTCTTGATAGTAGTGATGAATTAACTCCGCTTTATCTCCTTCATTCCAACCGCTATTCCACACGCTAACCAAATTGCAGGTTGTTAACCTCTGTTGTTTTAACCCTGAATCTACTTGAGTTCCCTCTCTTTTAAAACGGGCACTTCTTACCCCAATAATCGGCTTTTTCCGCGTCTTTCTCAATGTCCAGTATGAAGGCTACCAAAGGCTTCTGTTCATCAGCCTTAAACTCGGTATAGGCAACTTCCAATAGACAAATGGATGGTCTATGCCCAAGCTCTGCAGCTTTTATTAAATATTCTTCTGAACGCTCAGGGTCAACGTCATCAAACATTGCAGCGATACTGTAGTAAGCCGATTTCGCTCTTTTGGGTTTCTTTTCGGCTACGCTCAGGTAACACTCTTCAGAGGCTGGACTGTATAAACCCATGTTCCATGTGACCCCCATTCTAATCGCATGACAATCGTCTAACGTGAAATTGACGTTTCCGCTTTTGAATAGCTCCGTCAGCTTTTCTACGTTACGCTCCTTGTCTCCAAAGACCGCTCCCAATTTAAATTGCTGTTTAGCCGACTCGTGCTCCAAATCTTCCAGGTGAAGCAGGCCAAGAAAATGAACCGCATCGAACATCTCAGATGTTCGAGTTACCACGGAGTTCTTTCGATATCAACTCCAGACATTTTTTGTCTTTTTTCTCAACGCAAGATTCGGGATCCGAAGTATCGGCGTGAGCTAAAGCTGCGATCGACATCAGAACACTGGTGACGAGCGCGTGTATCAAATTAAGTTTCAATAAATTCTCCTTTCGAGCAATTGATCAAGGCCATGATCTATCAAAGTAATTCTCTCGAGCCGTGGATTCCGATCAGTGGATTAACTAATCTGAAGCCTGATGCAGTCATTTTACCTTCAGCGCCGCGATCAGGACTCTGACTGACAATATTTGTCTCTTTCCAAATGCCAGTCGGTTTTACTGCTCACATACCCAATATAAACGAAGCAAATGCCGCATGTTTCAAGAGTTATTAGAAATGTGAAACTGAAAGGCATGTCAGCCGTGAAGAGCCGAATTAACAGGCCCGCTAGCCCAGAATGCGCCGGGTGCTAGGTGCGGTTGTCGTCGTATGTAGGATCTCGTGGGATAGCGGCAACCTCTCGCTCCCTTGCCAAAGCCATTAAAGGGCTGATTTTATTTAGAAGCTCCAATTGTTTGCCGCGCCATATTCTCTGAGAGACCTGAGAGTCTGAACCTTCAACGCGGATTTTTACCTCGTACTTTAAGGCAAGATTAAAAGTCACATCGGCAAACACCCAATACAGTAACTCATCGAAATCTTGCGTCTCCTTACGACTGATCTCCTGGCCTCGCTCTACTATTACGTAGCAATAAGTGGTATTTCTAACTTCAATATGAGGATATGCAAAGTCCCTTGTTATTCCATAGGTGGGCAACTCGCTCTTTGTCGCTCCAATACGTGAAGCCAGGTGTTCAATCTCAATTTGTATCTCGTTTAATGTTTTCATATTTCACCTGGCTAACTATGAGATCAGAGCAAAATCCCCAACACAAGATTGGTCAGATGTTGCAGCAAGATTGATGAATGAAAAGAAATCTCCTCTCCATACAGCCTGAACACGTTAGTCAAAATGTATGGCGGGTATTGGTCATGACTTTCCCCTTGTAATCATTCTATCATCTATACTAACCAAGCACACACAGATACTCACGGAGTATCCCATTGCCACCGTTCAAGGGAATAAGTAACATCTCAATATGACTATGCGCCTCGATCATATTTTTATAATAACAAAGCCAGACGCGCCAGAAGCAGAGCGACTTTCAGCGCTGGGCTTTAACGAAGGAGATCCCAATACACATCCAGGACAAGGAACCTCGAATAGAAGATTCTTTTTAGACAATTTTACTATTGAATTGGTGTTTGTGAGCGATGTAACCGAGGCCACCAATGGTGCGGGAAATCGATTGGGCATTCTAAATAGATCTAAAAGTACAACTGCTAGCCCTTTCGGAATCGTGGTTCGCTCTAAAGATGCTAAAACAGCCCCGAATTTTCCAAGTTGGCAATATTTTCCCGACTATTTCCCGGATGATTGGTGCTTTTATGTTGGTGAAAACTCAGATCAGCTACAGGAACCACTTTGTATTTGTATGCCTCTCTCCCTGCATAAGCGCAAGGAAGTCCCGGACCAATATGCAAATCCGGATTGGCAGCTTACCGAACTAACTATTCAAGTTCCACTCACAGGATTTTCTGCAACCCTTCAAGAGTTCGCATCAATAGAAAAGATAACCATCGAACCCGGAGACTCACATCGAATGACAATGAAATTCAACGATGGTGCAGCTGGTAGGTCGGAAAATTTGCAGCCAGAATTACCTTTAATTGTAGAGTGGTAACAACCTCCCGGTATTGGGCGGTTTCCCGGGTTTCTGCTATGGATAAAGCGTAGTACCAATTCTATCCCACTGTATTCCATCTTTATTCGTTGAAAACCACACCTGTCTTGCTTTACCAACTACATCTGCCAGCGGCACCTGTCCAAAAACACGTGAGTCATTACTTTTTGATCGGTTATCACCCAGCACAAACACATGGCCGGGTTCTACTGTAACGGAAAAATCGTCCATACTCTGCTGATACACCACGGTCCATTCACGACCCTTGAACGACTCAACCACTTCTCCTGTTGCGCCGCCAGTCTCACTGAGCCTGGTACCGTTTATACTTAAAATGCCTTCACTCGAATCTATGGTATCTCCGGGCAGGCCGATGATTCGTTTTATGTAATGCTGAGTGCGGTTATTGGGATAGACAAAAAGAGATACATCTCCATGTTTAACGGACTCACGGCAAAGCGACGGACAGTTATAGCTTTTATTAGCAAAGATAAAGTCACCGGGCTGCAAAGTAGGCACCATGCTGGAACTTGGTATTCGAAAAGGTTCTACCTGAAAGTGACGCACAGAAATAACAATCAGTGGCATTATAATTAGTCCGCATAAAACAAAAACCGCGACGTATAAGCCACTGGTCTGCCATGGCTTTAGGGGGTATGGGTTAGATCGTCGTGCAGTGCGCCAGGCATCGATAATTCCCCATAGCCATACGCCCACAGACAACACAATACTGACAAACAGAACTCCAACCATTAGTGCGGCAGGCAAATACGCTGCAATAACCATAACGACGGGTACCGTCAAAATGGTAAATAGCAAAAAGAACCAGATAGCACGGTTAGCCTGTCCATTATAAAGCTGACCAAAGCCTGGTAGAGTTGCCCCCATTAGTGCTGCAAGTAAAGGCATTCGTCGCACAAATTCCGGCTCATCCAACAAGGTATCGTTGTAGTGTTCATTCATAATTGATTACTCCTGGTGTGGTGTATCAAACAAAGGCTGCATATGAGAGTTTGTCATTTGCTGCTCAACAAGGCGCAGCTCGCAGATAATGGCCATTTCCTTTTCAAGAGCTGCAACGCAGTTGCGCAGCAAATGACAGGCTCCCGAAGGGGCGGTAAATCAAAGTGCAATCGATACACAGAAAATTTCCCGTAGATTGAACTACAGTGATTATGAAAACATGCCTCAAGCACTTTGGTTTTCCGACTCATGTGTGGCATTTGTTTGATACACCACACTAGTAAGCGGCAGACGTTGCAAACCACACGGAAAATATAAACCTCAAAACTTGCCCGCCACCGATCACACTGCCAATGGTAACGGCCGCCCACTGCCACCAGGGAACACTCGGTAGATCAAGACTCTTTTCATTTGCAGGCAAGCTCTGTCGTTCACGTTCATATTTCGCAATGTCTTGCATAACATCATCACGAAAGCCAGATGGTGTTTTAACCAGACCCTGCTGCAATAATGCATTTGTGTGTTTGTCTAAATTACTCATATCACTTTTCCAGTTCGACCAATGCCGAAGCCAGCCTCTTTCTCGCTCGCGATAAGCGGGTACGCAATGCCCCGCCACTACAGCGCAATACGTCAGTTGTGTTTTCTATTTCTGGTGTGTAGCAAGCTGCAATCACTTCTCTGTCTTCGATAGACAGCGTGCTCAGTGCTTGCCGTAGATGCACTACAGACTGATGATGTTCATACTGAACCTGGGGATCTGTGCCAGAAGATGGTTGCTGCTCTACATCAAACTCTTCAATGACTGCAGGCGTTTTGCGAGTCAGTGTATTGAGCGCAAGATTTCTGGCAATAGTAAACAACCAGGTAGAGACCGATGCTTTGGCAGCGTCATACTTGCCGCGATTTTTCCAGGCGCGCAAAAATGATTCCTGCGCAAGCTCTTCACAAACAGCCTGCGCCAGGCCCATGCGCCCAAGATAGGCAAACAGCGAGTCCTGATAGCGGTGTACCAGCGCACTGAACGCTATCGGATCACCACCAAGGTAATCGGGTACGCTTTCAGCATTGCCTTTTTCGGTATCAGCTCGAGGGTTATCACCTGTCATACCCCCTTATACTGCGGGCAATTAAAAGTGTTACAAGCGATGGTCCGATTGACCTCACATTTTGCGCACAAGTGGTGCAACGGTCACGAAAAGTCGGTAATGACCGAAAATCCCGAGTGGTTGTAATCGTCAAAATTAGCCAGGGCATCAATTGATGCCTCCAAATCAATTCTTTTAGAGATCAGTTTTTGCGGCGCGAGCACACCGCTTTTAATCATGTCCAACATTGGTCCATAGCGATGAGCCTGCATACCGTGACTGCCAATGATTTCAAGCTCATTGCCCATCACCATATCCATTGGAATTGGTGGCGTGCTCTCATCGCCCAACATCCAGCCCAACTGGATGTGCCTGCCCCGCTTTCGCAAATTGCCGACAGAATTAACGCAGGTGGATTCTATGCCCAGTGCATCGATTGATAGTTCGGCACCACCTTTTGTTATCTCTTTTACTGCTGATACAACATCATCAGTTTCATCAACATTAATAGTTCGCTCTGCGCCAATTGATTTGGCGAGCTCAAGATTTTTTTGTGAAATATCAATAGCGATCGGACGAGCGCCCATAGCGCTTGCAATCATTATTGCGGAAAGACCAACACCGCCACAGCCATGCACGGCAATCCACTGGCCCGGTAGTATTCGACCCTGATCCACAACGCCACGGAATGCAGTAACAAAACGACAGCCAAGGCTGGCTGCTGTTGCAAAATCCATTTCATCGGGCAAAGACACAAGATTAAGATCGGCGTGGTGTACTTCAACAAACTGGGCAAACGATCCCCAGTGTGTGAAACCCGGCTGAAACTGGTTGTCACAAACCTGTTGGTTGCCAGTATGGCACTGAGGACAGGAACCGCATCCACCCACAAAAGGCACGGTAACACGATCACCCACGCTCCAGTTTTTCACGTCTTTACCACAAGCTTCAATAACACCTGCCAATTCATGGCCGGGAACATGCGGCAATTCGATAACGGGATCATGCCCCTTCCATCCAGAGTAATCACTCCGGCAGACACCCGAGGCCTCGACTTTGATAACCACCCCGTGCGCTGCAGTTGTCGGGTCTGAAACATTTTGTATTGTCGGGGCAACTTTATACTTTTCGTAGATGACCGCTTTCATTTTACCCTTACCCTCGTTACTAAGCAGAAGATAGCAATGTTAGGATCATACAACTTTAATTTGCTTCGGAGAAATATCATTCCACCTTTTG
>CAZYRP010000156.1:0-12633 GCA_964649465.1 uncultured Granulosicoccaceae bacterium
GCTTTACCGTATGGCCGCTTGCAGACGGTGCGCAGTGCACACCGCATTCGGTCTCCGCCCATATGCTTTATGAGAATGCAGATCCACTGACGCTTTATGAACCGGGTGGTGCGTTGCAGGTTGCAGACTCACTATATGAATCGGTAGATCCAGTCAAAGTACGAGTAACCGGCTCGCATTGGGAAGTTTCAGATAGTTATACGGTTAAACTCGAAGGCGCACGCGCAGTCGGGTTTCAGTCAACGTTAATGGCTATACTTCGTGATACTCATTATGTGCGCAATGCAGGTGCATGGGTCTCTCGATTGAATAGCTTTCTGGACGATGAAATTAAAAAACGCATGCAGCTATCGGATGAAGACTACGATATTGAATTTCGCTTAATTGGTGTCGACGCAACTTTAGGAGATCTTGAAACAAAAGAGTCCTTGCCGTCAGAGGTTGGTGTTTTAGTATTGGTAACTGCTACAACTGAAGAGTGGGCTGACGAGATTGCCAAATTGATCAATCCGTTTTTACTGCATTATCCGTTAACAGATAATGAAGAGCTGCCAACATTTGCATTTCCGTACTCACCTGCGCAAACCAATCGTGGTCAGATGTTTGAATTTTGCCTCAACCATGTGATGGAGCTTGACGACCCGATGCAGGCGTTCAGGCTTGAAGTGCATCAGCTATAGATATGGCTACAGTTGGTGAACGCGTAGTAAAAATACGCTCTAAAAATGCCGGACCCTACTGGCTCACAATCGATGTGTTTTGTGGTTCCCCTTCTGTGTATGAAGAGATGCGAGGAGAACTGACCATCGGCAGAGTGGCGGGTATTTACAAAGTTCCCAGTCAATCCCTGAAGCGATTCGAGCTACCTACGCTTGATGTTATAAAATTCAGTTTCCCGAGAGATACCGTGCAGGGTGGCCGGTTTGATCGGGATATGCACGGAGCACAAATGAGTGTGTTGCTGGCAGAGCTCGAAATATAGCGGTGAGTTTCGTGGTTTTGCTGAGCAAATATTAGCCTCTTAAAGTTAAACCCCGTTTGATGCTGCATCCCGGGGATTTCCAGATATAAGCTGAGCTGCTGCAGACCCGGAGGGGCTGGTTTGCAATACTTTCTGATGAATAGTCAGTGCACCTGCGGGCGATAGTTCTGTTGGCGGTCTTGCTATTTTATATGCTCGAATAACAGCTGATTTTAACGAATGACAACTGGATTGAACCATGGCAAATAAAACCCGAATCGACCTCTTGCGCGAGTCTATGATTCAGGAATCTGTTGATTTGGTGGCGTTAGGTCCCGGTGCGCATCTGGCATGGTTAACCGGTGTCAAACCCCATGCAGATGAAAGACCCCTGTTGTTTTGTATATCGCAGTCCTATGCAGGGTTTCTCATGCCTTCTTTAGAGGCCGACAGTGCGAGACAACAAACGACAGATCTGCCGTTTCATACCTGGAGCGATGATGTTGGGCCTGCTGCTGCATTTGAAGATTGCCTGCGAGCGGCTGAGGTAACCGATGCCAAACATGTAGTGCTTGATGAAACTATGAGGGCCGATTTTGCTGCACTTGTGCAGGACGCGCTGCCAGCGGCGGATCGCCAGTTTACCGGCTCTACTATCGGTGCGTTGAGAATGCGAAAGGACGATGCCGAGTATCAATTACTAAAACAAAATGCGCTGATTGCAGATAACGCCATGCGAGCAGCCTGGGCTGCGATGCGTATTGGTATGACAGAAAACGAAGTTGCTGAAGTGGTGCGAGATTCTTTTAAGTCGCAAACTGCAGTACCTTTGTTTCATATTATCGGTGCAGGGCGTAACGGTGCTTTTCCACATCATCATACCGGTGAGACAAAACTACAGCAGGGAGATATTATAGTGATGGATATTGGCGGCGGGCAAAACGGTTATTCCAGTGACATGACGCGCATGGCTTCTATGGGCGCTCCATCGGATGACTATACTGCAGTGCATAACGTGGTAGAGGCCGCAGTGCAGGCGGCGTTGGAGGCGGCAAAGCCCGGTGTGAAGGCACATGTAGTGGATGATGCAGCACGCAATGTCATTAACGATGCCGGGTACGGAGATTTATTCGTACACAGAACCGGACATGGTATGGGTGTTGAGATTCATGAAACACCGTATATCACTTCATCATCACAAACCGTGCTGGATGAAGGCATGGTGTTTTCTATTGAGCCTGGAATTTATCAGGCAGATAAATTCGGTTTGCGTCTGGAAGATATTGTCTATCTTCGAGACGATGGAGCGGAAGTCTTCTCTGAACTACCCCGTGATCTTAAGATTATTGGTGGCTAGGAGTCTGCGCGGCAGAAATCTGCGTAGCGAGAACGTGTCAGAGCGAGGGCCCATGGGTTTAAAAATGCAATAAAAGTAAGGCATACGTAACGAAAATGATCGATTAGAACGCACCGCTGTGGCGCGTTCGCAGTAGCGGAGCTTCTACCGCGCAGGCTCCTAGTCCCTGAGCATTGTGTCTGCACAAGTAAGTTGCAACTCATCAGCTCTGTGCTTTAACTCGTTCAGACTTCGGATCGTACATCGGTCGCATGCTTACATCACAGGCGTGACGTTGACCGGCAATCTCAATTTCGTAACTGCTGCCAAGCACTTCTTCTGCAGACTGTCCTTCGCACGGAACATAGCCAAGTCCTATTGCGCTGCCTAGTGCATGGCCGTAGTTGCCAGAGGTGAGGTAGGAGACTATTTCGCCATCACGTATTACTGGCTCAGCGTGATAGAGCATTAAATCGCTGTTTTGCATTTTGAATTGCAGCATTCGGTTGTTGAGCCCGCTGTCGCGCTTTTGCAGCACTGCATCACGACCGATGAAATTTGCTTTGTCGGTTTTAACCGCGAAGCCCAATCCTGCTTCAAGCACATGATCTTCATCTGTGATGTCGTGACCGAAGTGGCGATAGCCTTTCTCTATGCGGCAGGAATCCATCATGTGCATGCCGCAGAGTTTAACGTTCAGTTCCCGGCCTGCATCCAGAAGTGTTTCAAATACGTGAGGTGTTTGATCTGATGAACTGTAGATTTCAAAACCCAGCTCACCAACGTAAGTCACACGATGCGCACGCGCGAGGCCCATGCCAATTTCAATATCATGGGCTGTGCCGAATGGATGATTTTCGTTTGACCAGTCGTGCGGGCTGACCTTAGACAATAGCTTCACAGCATTCGGGCCCATGACAGCAATAACTCCTTCACCGGCGGTAACATCAACAACAACTACTCTGGAGTCACCGATGTGTCTTTTCAGCCATGACATATCGCGAACTACGGTGGCAGCCGGTGTCACCATAAGGTAGGCCGTTTCAGAGAGGCGAGTCACGGTGACATCTGCTTCTATACCGCCGCGGTCGTTTAACATTTGTGTATAAACAATTTTGCCTGTGGGTACCGACAGGTTATTGCCACAGACTTTATTCAGAAAGACCTCGGCGTCTGCACCTTCGATGCGGATTTTGCCGAAAGAGGTCATGTCATACATACCGACATTCTCTCGAACTGCCATGTGTTCAGCGCTGGAGTTTTCAAACCAGTTTTGTCGCTTCCAGCTATATTCGTATTCGCGCTTCTGACCTTCATTGGCATACCAGTTGGCGCGTTCCCAACCAGCGGTCTCGCCAAAGACGGCTCCCTGTTCTTTAAGCAACTCATGCAGTGGAGAGCGACGAACACCGCGTGCTGTGGCCATTTGTCTGTATGGGAAGTGATCAGCGTATAGCAGGCCGAGTGTTTCTTTCACGCGTGCCGTCAGATAGGTTTTATTACCCATAAACGGTTGCATGCGCCGAATATCGACATCGCTTAAATCAAATGGCGGATGTCCGTTTTCCATCCAGTAGGCCAGTGCCATGCCGGCACCGCCAGAGGATTGAATGCCGACTGAGTTAAAGCCTGCACAAACAAAGAAGTTTTTAAGTTCCGGTGCTTCCCCCAGGTGATACGCGTCGTCTGGTGTGAAGCTTTCGGGGCCATTAAAAAAGGTATGAATACCGGCATCACCCAGTAACGGCATGCGATTAACTGCCTTTTCCAGAATTGGTTCGAAATGATCAAAGTCTTCCGGTAACTGATCAAAACAAAAGTCTTTCGGGATTCCATCCACCGCCCATGGCTTGGACTCCAGTTCAAAAGCGCCAAGCAATATTTTACCGGCGTCTTCTTTATAGTAGGCACATTCATCCGGCACGCGCAGTACTGGCAGCTGTGTTAAGCCGTCTATGCTTTCTGAAACAATATAAAAATGCTCACACGCTTGCAGTGGAACGTTTACTCCTGCCATGCGACCCGCTTCATGAGCCCACATGCCGCCGCAGTTGACTACATAGTCTGCTTCAATCGATCCGGTTTCATCAGAACCATCTCTTGCCCAGGTAACTCCGGTAACGCATCCATCGGCTTGTTGAATAGAAGTGACATTGACGCCCTCTATAACGGTTGCACCATTTTGGCGGGCACCTTTGGCAAGTGCCAGTGCGATGTTTGCAGGGTCTCCCTGGCCATCTTTTTCAAGGTATACGGCACCGGTAACATCTTCAATATTCAGGTGCGGGTAGCGTTCTTTGACATCGGTTGGAGAGATCTCTTCAATCTGAACACCAAAAGCACGCGCCATGGATGCTGATCTGTGAATCTCTTCAAGCCGTTCATCTGTTAAGGCAACAGTAATCGAACCACAGCGCTTAAAGCCGGTTGCCACACCGGTTTCATCTTCAAGTTCGCCATATAGTTCCTGACTGTATTTGGCCAGTCGAGTCATGTTTTGTGTTGCACGAAGTTGTGCAATAAGACCTGCTGCATGCCAGGTTGTGCCGCAGGTTAATTGCTTGCGCTCAAGCAGAACGATGTCTTTCCAGCCTTGCTTTGCAAGATGATAAAGAACTGAACACCCGGCAACGCCTCCGCCGATAACAACGGCGCGTGCACGACTCGGGACGGCTTTAGCACCCTTTAAATTGGCGCTTGCTGAATTGGCCCCGGCGGTATTTGATTGGGTCACGCTTTGGCTCTCACGCGTTCGTTGTCTGGATCCCACAATGGCTGATCTTCCTGTACCACAGCCGGTAGTCTTTCACCGAATATTTCGACTTCGAGCTCGGTGCCAGGCATGGTTAAATCTGCGCGCAGCATGCCGAGCGCAATTGATTTGTCTATGCGATGTCCCCAGCCTCCCGAGGTTGTTTCTCCCACTACTTTGCCATCGTGCCACAGGGTAGACATGTACGGAGCGTCGCAATCTTTTGCTTCAACCAGTAGAGTTACGAAACGCTTGCTAACACCTTCGTTTTTCTCGGCAAGCAGGGCCGTCCTGCCAATGAAATCGCCTTTATCCCAGTTAATGAAGCGATCCATACCACCTTGCAGAATAGTGTAGTCGGTGGAGAGATCTCCTTTCCACGCGCGATAACCTTTCTCAAGCCGCAGTGAGTTCAGCGCATACATGCCGAATGGTTTAGCGCCGAGTGGTTCACCGGCTTTCATAATCGCTTCATAGATAGCGACAGTATCATCAACCTTTGTATGTACCTCCCAGCCGAGCTCACCGGCAAACGATACCCGTACCAACTGACACCATTTGTCAGCAATCTGTACGCTTTGATGACTCAGCCATGGCAGTGAGAGATCTGCTTCGCTAATTTCTGAGAACAGTTCGCGAGATTTCGGCCCGGTGACTATTAGGCAGTGAAAGGCATCCGTGATGTTTTCAATGGTGATATCTGAGTCTTTGGGCAAATGGTTCTGCAACCATTCAAGATCGTGCCATTCGGCAGTAGCCGCAGTGGTTAGAAAAAACATATCGTCTTTAATTGCCATTACTGACATTTCAGTGACGATGCGGCCTTTATTATCGCTGAAGTAGCTCAGACCAAGGCGTCCTGTTCGAGGAATGTTGCCGGTGGTTAACCCGTTCAACCAGTCGCGTGCATCATCGCCTTGCACTTTGTATCTGGAAAAACCAGGCAGATCCAGCATGCCAACCGCATCACGCACTGCATGACACTCTTCCCGTATGCGTGGGTACCATGGGCCTTCACGGTTCCAGGTTTGCGTGGCGTCTTCTGATGTGTCGTCACCGGTTTGTGCAAACCAGTTGGGGCGTTCCCACCCGTTGTACGCACCAAACTGTGCACCGAGTGCTTTCATTTTATCGTGCAGTGGAGAATGCTTTTTGTCTCGGCCGTCAGGCCATTCATGATGCGGAAAGTGCATGGCATATTCGTGGCCGTAGACTTCCATGCCCTTTTTGTTGCAGTAGTCCTGATCTGTGTAGCCTGTAAAGCGCCGTGGATCGCACGACCACATATCCCACTCAGTGTTGCCCTCTGTTATCCATTCGGCCATTACTTTACCCGCACCACCTGACTGCGCTATCCCAAAGGTAAAGACACAGGCTTCATAGGCGTTGCGAACACCCGGCATTGGACCAATAAGTGGATTGCCGTCAGGGGTGTATGGAATAGGTCCGTTAATGCATTTATTTATACCCACTTCACCAAGCATCGGCACTCGCGCCATCGCATCTTCAATGTGCCACTCCAATCGCTCGAGATCGTCGGGGTATAACTGGAAGGAGAAGTCATCCGGCATTTGATCATCCGGTGTCATCCAGTGACCTTTGCAATTCAATTCATAGGGACCTAAGTTCAGCCCGAATTTTTCCTGTCTGAGGTAATAGGAAGAATCAACATCACGAAGCAGTGGCAGCTTGAGGTTGTTCGATTCACTCCATTGTTCAAGTTCCGGAATTTCTTCTGTAAGCAGGTACTGATGGCTCATTGTCATCATGGGCACTTCACGACCACCGTAGGGTATAAACCAACGACCTACTTCCTGTGCACGATAACCTGCAGCGTTAACGACCTTCTCACAGCGGATGTTGCCTTGCTCTGTTTCTACAACCCAGTCATCACCTGATTGACTGATACCGGTTACCGGACAAAAACGTATTATCTTGGCTCCGAGATCTCTTGCGCCCTTGGCCAGGGCCTGTGTTAACTGGGCGGGATCAATGTCACCATCGTTGGGATCATACATGCCGCCTTCAAGATCATGTGTTTCCAGAAACGGGTAGTATTTTTTCAGATCGTCAATAGTACACATGTGGGTATCCATGCCCTGATAACGCCCCATGCCATTGACTCTTTCGAACTCTTGCATGCGCTCTTTGCTGTGCGCAAGTCGAATAGAGCCGGTCACGTGGTAGTTCATTGGGTAATCGACTTCGTCTGAAAGACCGCGATACAGTTCAGTCGAGTATCTCTGCATGTTCATCACAGACCACGATGCTGAAAACGTGGGTACGTTACCGGCGGCATGCCAGGTAGAGCCCGACGTCAGTTCGTTCTTTTCAAGTAGAATGCAGTCGGTCCAGCCGGCTTTTGCCAGGTGGAACAGAGTGGACGCGCCAACAGCTCCACCGCCAATGATAACTACGCGGGCCTGTTCGGGAAGTTGGGCCATTTTTTAGTCCGGTGCTTAAGTAGAATAAGGTCGATTCTGGTCTGCAAACACAATTTTGGTCAAGTGCCAGCGCAGCTTGCGCTTTGGGTCAGAAATGCATCGGGAACAGGTGCTGGATGGAGGATTCAGGCCAAAGAAAAATCGGTTGCACAGGACGGGCGTTTAAACAGAACTGAGGAATTTTTCGTAGTCGTTTATGGCACTGCTGAGTGCCAGGTGATTGTGCGAATGTTGCCAGAAACTTACCAGCTTAAAGCCTGAAAGACAGCTGCCCGGGCGGGTTGTAGGGCATGTCCAGATTGATCTGACTTCGAAAAGAACCAGCTCGTCACCACAAATATCTTTTGGCATCCTGAATGAGAGCTCGTAGGTTTCACCCCGTTTAACCGGTGCTGTGCAGAGCATGCGAATGCCTTCCAGCGATATATCGAGAATCTGGCCAAATTCCCGCCTTGTTGCCTGGCTGTCCACATGCACAGGAAACTTTAAATTTTGTCGTGGGAAACTGCGCCTGTTGTAGTCTTGTGTGCTGCTCATCTGGGATCCTGAACCAATATTCACGGCAGAAAAAAAGTAGTCAGCGTCGCCGACAAACTACTGCCATCCTGAGTAGTTATAGGACAGTCCTGAGGCTTGGCAACCGGCGAAACTGATTTAGTGGATGCGAGAGCGTGTAATTCGTATCATGCGCCACGGAATTGACTTAAAAGTTGCCTAAATTGTTGTTTATCCGCATGTTTACGGACCAGGCGATAACTTTCTCTCCATTTTAAATACAGGAATATTCAGTATGAGTGATGCAGTAAAAGATCAGTTTTCAGAAGACGATTGGTTTCTGATAGCAACGGTACCGACAATGGTGGGTGCGGCAATGGCGGGTGCCGGCAAAAGCGGAATCATTGGTACCGCCAAAGAAGCCATGGCAAGCATGAAGTCGCTGGTAGCCGGCAAGAGTGAATACCCTGATAATGAAATTATCAATGGCATTCTGATAAAAGCCGAAAACTTCAGTGATGCAAAAGCGCAGGCGGGCGCTTACCGTGAAAAAGCTATGGCTCAATTCAAAGAGCAGGGTATCAAGAGCCCGGAGGAGTTCAATGCCTACATGCTGGACAATGCCGGTAAAGCAGTGGCTTTGGTCAAAGAGAAACGTGGCGAAAAAGAAGCCAGTGAATATCAGGACTGGTGCATCAGTGTTGCCAAAAAAGTCGCTGAAGCGGCATCCGAGGGTGGCTTTATGGGTTTTGGTGGCGAGCAGGTAAGTGATGGTGAAAGAGAACTGATGGCTGAGCTTAAGAAAGTTTTTACTTCCATGGCTTAGTCGGCATTGCATGCCAGTTGGTACTCCCGCTGGTGTGTTGTTAGCATAGGTTTGGTCGTATACGGGGTTTCAAGACACCTGCGCTGGGCCCGCACTGTTCGACTCTATTCCTTTATGCTCTGAGACCTGTATGGCGCTTCCGGTACTGCCAGTTCTGAAACTGATTGCACTTGGTGCAATCAAAATCATCGTACTCGGTATTGGTGCGCTGGTTATGCCAGTGTTTACATTGCGTTTGGTGCTGGGTGGCACCGGTGAATCGGTTCGGCTCGCAGCACTTTGGATGATCGAGCACGAGCAGCTTGATCAACAGGAGGCGGATATCTTTCTACGGTCGCTAAGTAAAATGCAGCAGGCTCAGTACACCAGGTCGCAGGCCAGAGGCTTGTTGTTCGCCATGATTAATAAAACGGTTGCAGGGACTGGTACAAGTATTCGCAGCGTCGGGCGCTGGACGCTTGGACTTTTTAAGCGATCGTAGGAGCGTGCGCGGCAGAAACTCTGCTACTGCGAACGCGTCACAGCAGTGCGCCATTTCAATAAAGCTTATGGATCGATCATTTTTGTTACGTATCAACTACTATGTGCCTCAAATGATCATTAAAACGCCCTCGCTGTGGCACTCTCTCGCTCCGCAGATTTCTGCCGCGCAGGTGCCCAGGCAGCTCAGGTTGCGCAATTCTGGTTTAAACAAATAATCCAAACTTAACCGGCAAGGCTTTAAATGAAATCAACCGACAACTCTATGGACGGCCATGTCTGGTTGTTGTTGCTGTCGTTGTCGCTGGTTTGGGGCGGCTCGTTCTTGTTTGTTGAGTTTGCTTTGGTTGACTATCAACCGCTTACGATCGTCGCATTACGGGTAGCCATTGGCGCACTGGTGCTGCATTGCGTGCTAAGAGTTAACAAGCTGCACTTTCCACTGGACTTCAAAAGCCTTAGCCAGTTTGCGGTGATGGGTACGCTGAACAATGCAATCCCGTTCTCTCTGATTGTCTGGGGTCAGCAATCTATTGATGCGGGGCGGGCGTCGGTACTGAATGCCACCGTACCATTGTTTACGGTAATACTGGCTCATTGGCTACTCGCGGACGAAAAGCTTAACACGCCTAAAATTATCGGAGTATTGATTGGTTTTGCCGGTGTTTTTGTATTGGCAGGTCCGGCTGCAATATCTGGTAACTCGGTAAATTCATTAATAGGCCAGCTGGCCGTATTGGGCGCGGCGCTGTCGTATGCATTTGCAAGTATTTTTGGCAAGCAGCTCAATAGATTTGATCCCAAAGTATCGGCCACCGGTATGTTGACCGCATCGGCGATTCTTATGATTCCGTTTGCGTTAGTATTTGAACCACTGCCTGCGCGTTTGCCGGGGTTTCTCTCCACTGTGTCAGTGATGGCACTTGGTGTAGCCTGTACCGCATTAGCATATCTTTTTTACTTTAAGATTCTGACCAAAGCAGGCTCCAGCAATTTATCGCTGGTGACTTTTTTGATACCTCCCAGCGCCATTGTTATGGGAGTCGTGTTTCTTAATGAAAGACTCTCTATTGAAGATTACATCGGAGTTGCACTTATTCTGGTAGGTATGGCCATCGCAACCGGTATGTATAAGCGCTTTGTCTGACAGAAGTATCTTCAGAGGCATGCGGTTTGCCAGGCGCGAATACATTTGGCTGATTGTTGCACTTTTTACATTGGCATCGGTTGCTGGCAGTGTTTGGCTGGTGTTGTTTGATGGCCTTGCGTATGTGCAAAAACTGCTTATAGGTGTTAGTAAACATGTAGAAGGTGTTGGTGACAGATTGCCATGGTTAGCGGCTTATGCACTTGTGTGCCTGCTGAGTCAGTTGCTAGTTGTACCCAGTGGTTCATTAATTTTAATTGCGGCAGGGTTTATATTTACGCCGCTGCTGGCTGCCGGAATATTTTCTGTCGCACAGGTGATCTGTAGCTGGCCGGTATACCGCATTGGTGCGGCTGTTAGTGAGCGGTTTCCACAACATTTTGTGGCTCTGACTAAAAAATTCAAATTCCCGCCCGACTGGGAACGTGTTGTTCAACAGGAAGGATTTCTTGCCACGATAGTGCTCAGACTGACACCTGTGATCCCGAGTGCTGCTGCCTGTCTGCTGGCATCGGGCCTGGCAATTGGACTGCGAAAGTTTGTATTGGCAACAATAGCTGTTTGCTGGATAAGGCCGCTTTTTTTTGCAAGTATTGGCGGATCGTTACAGGTATTGACGAATTTGTCAGATGCGGCAAGCGGTGTGGCGGCCTTTATGCCGTTGTTACTGCTATTTGTTGCGGCGTTGATATTGCTGGCGGTTAAAGTTTTTCTGCGAGTGAAAAGCTCCAATCTTTGAGCGTCGATAATATTGTATTTTTTTGTATACGAAAATTGTGTAGCTGCAGAACTTGAATAGATAACAGCGCCTACCTACAATGCGAGCTCATATACTTTCGGACCTAACAATGGAACAAGACAGCAATTCATTTGCAGCGGCATTCAAGGGTTACCACAGCAAGCATGCACACGAGAAGCGAGCATTGGCTGTAGCCGCCGCTCTTGAGGTTGTACGTGCTGACGCTTACGGCGGCAACGCTGAAGTAAACGACGAACTTAAAAGTCTTTCAAAGTATGCTGACAATATTCAAAAGGCGCTCGAAGCCGGCTAGTTTGTTTTTTCATCGGATTGAAGGTAGGTGGGTATCACTAGCCTGATCTACTCCGAAGTAGCTCGAAGCTGGAAATAGTAATTGGTTTACTCAGGACTGTTGCAGCTCTGCAAGTGTAGGCAAATCCGCGCCAAAGCGACTGCAGGTTACAGCAGCTGCATTGAGGGCAAACTTAAGACTGGCCTCGGAATCCACCCGGCCGGTGAGATTGCCATCGCTGCCAATATGATTTTCTGCTGCCATCCAATGCAGCACGGCAGCCTGAAAGGTGTCTCCAGCGCCAACAGTATCTTTAACCGTTACAGCTTTCGACTTGGCGGTGAACTTTCGATCGTCAGGTGTGTAGACGCTGGCACCTTCTGAACCGCGAGTAATATAGACAATTGCCGCACCGTGGCTAAAGCAATCTGCAACAAAATTATCATCGGCATTTTTCCCCACCAGTGCCTCAATGTCTTCATCACTTGCCTTGATCAGTGTGGCGCTTGATGCAAAGTCTTTGAAGCTACTTTTCCAGAGTTCAATATCCGGCTCAATTGCCAGACGCAGATTCGGATCGTAGCTGATAAACCGTCTGTCTTTTTCGCGTTTGGCGAGGAATTTTAACGTACTGGAGACATCTCCAAATGCGGTTGAGTAGGAACCAAAGTGCAGCACCTTTATTTGATCTGGTAGTGTTTCGGGCAATTCACTTGTCTTGATAGAAACATCGGCTGTGCCATTGGTGTAAAAGCTGTATTCAGCCGACCCATCCGGTTGCTTGTTAATAAAGGCGAGAGTGGAATTTCGATCGGTTGGCAGACTCAGAGACGTATCTACCGAATTATTTTTAAGAAATTGTGTTAAGCCTTGTCCGAATACATCGGTGGATAATTTAGTAAAGTAGGCGCTCTGATGGCCGAGTCGTGACAGGCCCACGGCCACATTCATTGGTGAGCCGCCGGCCGCGCCATTGACCTTTACCTGCTGGCTTTGCTCGGCAGCGGGTTCAAGGAACATATCGTAGAGTGAGTCGCCGCAGCTTAAAAACATAGGTTTGGTTCTATTTTGGATCTGATTGATTAATTATAGGTAAAAGGCCCGACAAATAAAATCGCACCTGCCAAATAAAAAAAAGCCGCGACTGGCGCGGCTTTTCAC
>CAZYRP010000157.1:0-12594 GCA_964649465.1 uncultured Granulosicoccaceae bacterium
CGTTTCTCTTTTAGCAATCGTTCGGCCTGGTCAGGCGATGCGGCAAACATCATCCGGTAGGTAGTCCCGGTTGGCACATCCTGAGCTTCACGGCGCTCTCGAACGAACTGTTTGGCATCGCGGTATTTTGCCAGGGATTGCAGAAAAGTAAGCTGCTGAAACGGATTGATTTCGAAAATGTGGTATTGCATCGCACCAGATTATAACCCTTAGTGCGTGCATGCTATATCTCCTTGGAAATATGCGAAAGTTTGTACTGCGAATGACGCTCCAAAAGCGTGCGCGTGCGCTGTGCGGAAATCAGTAGTTGAATATGCTACTACGCAAAACTCAGACGAATTAGACTCCGTCTGATGCTGCTACCGCAGATTTGAAAAACTGCAATTGCAATAGACCAGCTCAATACGCGATATCTAATCGGTAGCGGCTTTGAATCTGCGATTCACTACCGCATATCGTCGTCCTGCTGAAATGCCGGAGGCCCTGTTTGAAAGAGACTCCAATCCTCAGCAACACGTGATTTTCGACGCACTTAACCATACCGGAGCTGGCGGCAAAAAAGAGATTGTCGCCTCGACAAATTGACCTGTTTACGGTGTTGTTGGCCTCTTCCGAGACAAGCTGCGGTGGATTTAGCAGGGGTTCCGCGAGTGTGACTGTGCAAAACGGTTTGCTGGTCACAGTCCTGGTTTGAGGCAATTACGCGGATTGTGTAAGATCCACACATGCGAATTATTGAATTTATCCGTGCCGCGCTTTTTTGCGGCCTGGCGACACTGGCTTTGCCATCGCTGCAGGCAGCGGAATTGCTAATGGTTGAGTCTGACGACTGCCCGTTTTGTCTGCGTTTCCATGCAGAGATCGGCAAGGTGTATCCAAAAACCGATGAGGGCCGGCTTGCACCGCTGCGAACATGGCAACTTAGTACCCCATTCCCGGAAAGCTACCAGCTGGCTGAGCGGGTGACTTTTACACCGACCTTTATTCTGATGGACAACGGTAAAGAGGTGGACCGCCTGACCGGTTACCAGGGAGATGAGTTCTTCTGGTTTCTAATTGGCGATATGCTGAGCAAGCTTAAAAGTTAATGTTGCCTAAACTTGCCCCGGATGCCTCGGCTGAAGAAGTCGAGGAGTTGATGCAGCAGGCGCGCAAAGCGAGCGCGCTATTACGTTCACTATCACATGAAACACGCCTGTTAATACTGTGTCTGCTTTCAGAACGCGAAATGTCAGTGTCTGAAATTGAAGATATCGTTAAATTGCCGCAGGCGACCGTATCGCAACAATTAGCGAGGCTGCGTCAGGATAATCTTGTTGTCACTCGAAGAGACGGGCGTACTATTCACTACAAAATTGCCGACAAAGACGTATCGAAGATAATCGAATCATTGTACGAGCTTTTTTGTAAACCTGTGCGTAAGCAGTAACGCACAGTGGAGAACGGCAATGCTGGCTGATTCTCCGTGGTTGTTGCCCATTGTTGGCCTAATCATCGGAACACTCGCGGGTGTTGTTGCACGCTGGAATCACTTTTGTACGTTGTCTGCGCTGGAGCGGTATTGGTACGCTGATGATTCAAACGGACTAAGAACCTGGTTGCTGGCCGGGGCTATAGCATTACTCACTACTCAATTACTGCTCGCTCTCAAAGTCATCAACATAGATGAAAGTTTCTATCTAAATCCGAACCTCTCGGTCGTGGGCTCAGTATTGGGAGGTATCATGTTCGGCGTTGGTATGGCGCTGGTGGGTACTTGCGGGTTCGGTGCGCTGGTTAGTCTGGGCGGGGGTAGTTTAAAATCACTGATTGTGGTTATAGCCATAGGTTTAACTGCACTTGCAGCGCAGCGAGGGGTAATTGCCAATCTGCGTGTCTCTTTGATTGAACCATTGTCGATGGATACAGGCGCTAACAGCCAGTCAATTGCATCTATCGCTGAGAGTCAAACCGGTATGACTATGCCGTTAACCATTGCCGTGCTGATCTCGGCCACCTTGTTGTTCTGGATATTTGCAACGCCTGAATTCCGCAGAGACAAACGAGGCATTATTACCGGTATTGTGATCGGCTTATGTGTCACGGCAGGCTGGCTCGCAACCAGTCAATTGAGCACCTACATGTACAGAACAGTGCAGATCGAATCGGCCTCATTTGTTTTGCCTCCGGGGGAATTCGTGTTCGGGCTGATCGCCGTTACGGGTGCAGTGCCGGACTATGGTGTCGGACTAGTATTGGGGGTTATTTTGGGCGCATGGATAGTTGCGGTAAGAACTCGTGATGTGCGCTGGGAAGCCTGTGATGATGCACGCGAACTTGGCAGACACCTGGCAGGTGCAATTCTTATGGGTACTGGTGGAGTGCTTGCAGCGGGCTGCACAGTCGGGCAAGGCATCTCTGCACTCTCTACAATGGCATTGTCAGCACCACTGGTGTTTATCAGTATTTGTATCGGAGCGAGGCTTGGACTGAAGGTTTTAATTGAGGGTTCTTCTTCGCTGTTGCCTGGTGCAATAAAGCGATAACTCCTATCGACAGACTCGTACCGCAGTAGCTGTCTCAACGACCGTCTACTGATCTGATACAACCTGTTTTTTCTGTTCAAAAAAGGCGCGGCATTTACGAATCACGCAACGATCGGCGTCACATGGTTGCGTCACTTTGCGAACCAGAATTGCGCAAAGAACCAAAATCAGCGCGATGCATATTACAAGTTCGGTCATGTATGGAATCCGGGTTTTCTTTGCTGAGTGCGAGGAGACACGCGGATAGATAGTCCGCAATTTTTGCCAGCGGGGTATCGGCCGGATCATCGATACCTTTAGTCTATGTTGGTAATCTATGTTAGTTTTGGCAGCGATCTAAGTTCACAAAACCAGCATTATTCGTGAGAGGTGTAATTCAACATTATTATTCGGAGCTGCTGTCGTTTTCAGTGCATATGCCCTCTGAGACAGCCAACAACGCCGCCTGCACCCGGGTTTTTACGCCGAGCTTTTTCAATACCTTTCTGACATGCAGTTTAACTGTGCCATCAACAATACCGAGTTCAGCAGCAATGTGTTTGTTGCTCTCGCCTTTGGCAATGTGGCTGAGTATATCCATTTCCCGCGGCGTCAATTTATAGATATTGCGCTCTTTAGACGGTATCTCGTCTCCTTTAGAAAATGCGGCCCGTGCCAGTAAATCAGTAAAGTCCTGTGCTACTACGGTTTTACCTGAGTACGCTTCGTGAATACGGTCGACCAGTTCATCCGGGTCCATGTCTTTTAAAAGATAACCGTCAGCTCCGTGCTTTAGCGCATTGAGCACATCGCTTTCCTCGATGCTTGTGGTTAGTACAATCACCCGTTGCTCCGGAAAATCCTCCCTTACAGACTGCAGCACACTAAGCCCGCTGGTCTTCCCCATCCGAAGATCCAGTAATACAATATCAGGCTTAACAGAAGTGACAAGTTCCACCGCTTCGGAAGCTTTGCCGGTCATGCCAACTACGTCAAGCTCCCGCCGTGTAAGGAGCTCGAACAAACCGGTCCGAAATAAGGTGTGATCATCAATGATCACTAATTTAATCGTATCCACTTTGGCTACCCCCGGAAAGTTCTAATGGTGGTAGTTTCAGGAACACTCTGGTTCCTTCATCCAGTTCTGACTCAATGGTTAATATCGCCCCTATACTTAAAGCACGATCATACATAATAGACAAGCCGATATGATTTCCGTCGAGACCATTCGGATCGTTGTCAATTTTATCAGTACTGAACCCATTGCCATCGTCTTCAATCAGGATGCTTCTAGCACCTGAGCTTTCAGTACGGATGTACACGCGTATTGTAGACGCATTCGAATACTTCCTTGCGTTGTTAAGCGCCTCGCCTATGATGCGTTTCACAACCGTATCTTCGCGCGCTGTAAACAGTATGTCCGGATCATTCAGTTGAAAATAAACTTCGATCTCGCTGGTGTTATTAAATTCGTCAATAAGTTTCTTTATTGTCTGTGCCTGACGATGTTCATTTAGCGGCTGACGGTACTCCCCAATCAGACCACGGATTTCAGTATTGGCTTCACTGATCATCTCCTCAATACGGAGCGCATGATCTTGTTCCGAAGTACCGTTTAAAGACTCGCGCAGCATCTTTACCTGGTATCTGGTGGCAAATAATGTCTGAGCCAGCGAATCGTGCAAATCTGCTCCAAGCCGGGTGCGTTCCCTCACCAGTCTGGCGTTATGAGCTGACTCTAACGCAGAATCCTTTAAAATAAATAAACTGAGCTGTTCTGAAACAGTGCGATAAATACGTCGGGATCCTTTTGTGGAAGGTATGTTCTGATCAATAGCGAAAATCTCTACCATGCCGGTTATTTCAGTGTCCCGGTGCACTGGAATTTTTAGTGTTTGCATTTCAGAAAATGCGATGTCGATACCGGTGTCTGTACTATCTTCGAATTTCAGATCGATTGCCGCGTTTGCAAGGCCGCTGTTATCTGCATCCGGCAAATCTGAAGCGGGCCGGTTGTTCTTAAAGTATTTGTTATTTGGTCCACTCGCGGCATACAGCTTCAAGCTATCATCCTCAAGCATATATGCTGCTGCGTCAGAATCGTTAAGCCAGCTCGACAACTGCACACATACGGTATTCATTACAGACTGCAGGTCCAGTTGACCAGAGACATTTGACGTCAGTTTAAATAATAATTCCAGTACCTGATTTTGATTCTCCAACCGTTGAGTTTGTGAGTCGACCAGTGTCTCCATGTCCGCAAACAAATGCCTGAGAGACGAGGTGAGATTTCTGGTGTGAAAATCGAGCTCTTTAAAATGACGATGTGAAACCGGCAGCTCTATTTTTGCCTCCAGTTCACCGTCGCACACTTGTTGCAGCCATTTGCGGAACGCAAGGTCAGGATCTATAAAATGCGATTTGTTGTAGCTCCATATAATGAATAAACCAAACACCAGCACACAGACTGCAAGTAATAAAAGCACTTGAATGCCGGTGTTGGAAGACCAAAGAATGGCAGGAACCAAAATCGCGGAACCCACCACGGCAAAAATAATTAACAGCAGCCTTAGAGTTCTGGCTGAGTTTGTAGCTCTTCCATAGGCTGAAAGCTCACCTCTGCGTGTGGTGTAGTCCCTCGCTGGTGGATTAAACGACATGTTTAACCGGAATTTCCGGAAGATGGATCATCTGTACCTTCATCTGTTTTGGGTTCAACAAATGACGGATCATTGGGATTTAAAAATATGAAATGATGTTCCCCATCTTCCATTTCAACATAGTCCAGCTTTGTGCCGTTTAAGATCGATTTGTGTTGGTTTGCAATAACCACATCAATGCCACCACAGCCGAACATCACATCACCCGGCCCGGCTTCATCAAACCCCATTTGGTATTCAAAATCACCTTCGGATGATTTTTGTGCGGCTATTCGAAGCGGTAAATCATCAAACTCATGATGAGCCATGCTTTTTTTTAGTTCTGCCACAGCACTTTTTGTTACGGTGAACAAAACGGTATCTCCTGGTATATGCAGATAGTTTTTTCAGTTAACAGATGCACGTTGCTCCTGCACTCTCGCTATAAATCGATCAATCCACCGGTGTTCTTTAGTTTGTCGAAAATGTGCAAAACTTGCCTGAACATTGTTACATTGAATTCCGTCGTAGTCGCCATCAATGCCATGACCACGTAGTACGCTAAATATAAATTCCGGCGGCTTTTCAAAAGTGATTTTTGAGTGATGGAATTCGTGAGCACGAATTTCTGTATCTCCATCACGTTGTTGCAATTTCATATAACCCCGCCCCTGCGGCTTGTCACACATTTGCACCTCTCCGGCGATCGCTCCCACCATATCAAAACTGCCGTGCGCAAGAACCAGCCGTTTGCACAAGTACATTAAACCGGCACATTCCGCATGTACGCTCAATCCGCTTTTTATACTGCGACGCAGGCCATCTATAAACTGCTGATTATCAGCCAGCATTTTCGCGTGCCGCTCCGGAAACCCGCCACCGATAATTAAGCCATCGAGGTTGTCGGGAAAAACACCATTCAACGGCGATACTTCTATAAGTTCAACTCCCCTGCTTTTCAGCAGGTCCAGATCGTCCTGATAGTAGAAATGAAACGCATCATCCCGTGCGATGCCGATCTTAAGGTGCTCGCGTTTAACAGAGATCCGCGATTCGGCAGGCATTGCTTTGTGCATACTTCCGTTTACCGGTGCCGCGCTGAAATCTGTAAATAAATTGTCCAGATCGCAACTCTTTGTCACCAGATCAGCGGCATTCTCTATACTCGAATTAGTACGGGCACATTCTGTAACCGGAGTTAACCCCAGTTGCTTTTCATCGACATGTACATCAACGCATTCCGGAATAGCACCCAGGACGGTAGCATCAGTATGCTGCTGCAGTGCTGTTTGAATTTTGTCCTCATGACGGCTTGATCGCACGCGATTGAGAACCACACCAGCGAAGCGAACTTTGGTATCAAACTTCAGTATACCGTTGACTAGTGCGGCAACCGTTCGGTGCATACCACGACAATCCACAACGAGTATAACCGGCAGATTCAGTGCTTTTGCGACATTGGCGTTGCTGTCAGAGCCGTCGCTCTGCAACCCGTCATGCAAACCCATGGTGCCTTCTACAAGCGCCAGGGAATAGTTTTGCACGTTATTGCTGAATGTATCCTGCCACTGATTATCCCGCTGTATGTACGGGTCAAGGTTATAGCAGCCTGAGCCGCTGGCCGATGCCAGCCATAAGGGATCGATAAAGTCCGGCCCTTTCTTGAACGTTTGAACCGCCAGCTGGCGACGCTTAGCGGCTCTTGCCAAACCGATAGAAAAAATCGTTTTGCCACTGGAACGCCACGGGGCGGAGATGAAGTATCCGGGATTTCCAGTCACAGGGATTTCATCGTATCACTGACCGGCAGAAACCGGCTTGTCGCCCGGTGTCAGCTCTGCGTCAGTGTTTCGGACGGGACTCAGAGGCAAAATACGAAGCAGCAGAAATAACAACAACAGAGCCAGTGACACCCCTCCTATACCCAGGCCCCACTCCCATGGACTTGCCTTGTAGCTTGCGTTGCCGATATCCCCGAATGTACTCGAGGTGACGGTTTTACCGGGAAACAACAACTGTGCTTTGCTCTGCGATCCAATGACAATGAGGTATACCAGTAAAACTCCACCCGTCAATGCGGCACTGCACGCTAAAAGTAATTTCTTTGGATCTGACAGATTATTATTGCCAGTCGATCGACCATTGTCGGTCGTTCGCCTTAGGAGCCAGAGTGGAAAAAGTACACCGAAACCGATATGACCCAACCAGAACAACCATGAGTGTGGTCCCGCCAGAACAAACTTCTCATCCGCATGGTGCTCTGCTGCATTCAGATTGGTTAAATGATGCACGACAGAAAAATACAGCAAAGCCAGCAGACACCAGAACAGAAGCCTGCCAAGTGCATTAACCAGTGCAGAAGAAAGAACTGCACCTTGCCATCTGGCTATCCAGGTAACCACCAGTGTAAAAACCGCGCTGCCCATAACAAAAGACAGGGCTACAAAAAGTGGTGCGATAATCGCAGAATCCAGCGCGCTGCGACCGACCAGAAATCCAAAAATACTGCCGGTGCCTGTCGTCAGCACCAGCCTCCAGAACAATGCTAAAAATCCAACCGCCTTTACATGCCGGTTGAATCGACGCTCAAGCATTGTCCACAAGTAAACAGCGCCAACACCAATAAACCCGACATATAAAAATATATTCCATGAGAATATAGAGCGGAAATTATACGTAGTCATTGCGATAAACAATCGATCGGGACGACCGAGGTCCAACACCAGAACAACCAGCCCCCCGGTCAGCAGCGCAATTGCCAGCGCAACAGACAATCGAGCCCAGGGCTTATAGGTATTATTGCTAAACACTGAAGACAATGTTGCTCCATTCAAAGCACCGGATGCAGTCAGAATCAGGGATATGGCAAAGACATGTGGCAAACCCCAGACAATACGATTGTTCATGCCAGTAATTTTATGGCCAACATGCTCCACTGTGTAAGCGCAATAACCACCGAGTACCACTGCACAGAGCAGAACTAAAAGTGTCAGCCAATAAGCTTTTTGTGTTGGCTGCAGCATCTGGTACGGCGTGCCGTCCATACTCACGGTCCCGGTGCTCGCTTGCAACCGTGAACGACTTGCATTTGCGTGCTGGTTTCAATCATAAGCCGTGGTATCGCACGCCGGTATTTAAATTAAGATCTGCACGTACTTCACTAGCGCCAATCTCGCGGATTTTCCTGGAAATCTGACTGTCGTTGTTATTCAAATCACCAAACAGGATTGCGCTATGCGCTTCATCCGTACACGCAACCGCACAGGCAGGTTGTGAGTCTGCGGCTTTATCAACGCGATGCACACACAGGGTGCAGCTTTCTACTGTTCCTTTGCCTCTGGGGGCTGCGGGTTTTTGTTCGGTCAGGGTTTCATGAATGAATGATCTGGCTTTATAGGGACAGGCCATCATGCAATAGCGGCAACCAATACAGGTGTGTTTGTTGACCAGCACGATGCCGTCAGCACGTTTGAAAGATGCGCCGGTAGGACACACATCAACACACGGTGCAGAATCACAGTGCTGACACATGACCGGTGCAGATGACTCTTTGCCAGTCAGGTTGTCTTTTAAGTCGATCTTGCGAATCCATTGTGCACGAGTCGAGTCATCGCCACTGGCGTCAATACCATGCTCTTCGTTACAGCCACGAACACAGGCATCACAACCGGAACTGCATTTGGAGGTATCTATTAACAGGCCCCAACGCACATTTGAGGTAACACCGGTTTGCGTTGCCGCACTTGCTTTAGCGGGAACCTCAAGCAATGTGTAGGAGCCGGCTGCGGTTGCTGCACCAAGCAACCCGAGCTTTTGCAGGAAACGACGCCGCGCCAGCGTCGACTTGTCAGTGTCTGGCTTTGCGTTTTCTTTCATCGCTTTCCGCAACATAGGCGTCTGCTGAAATTTTAAAGGTATCCAGTGCGCTTAGATATTGATCTAAAGACTGGCGCTCTTCTAACTCTCTGAAACGGTTTGTCTGTTCATTAGCCACCAGGTTTGTATTCAGGGAATCAATCTGGGGTTCTATCGGGAGATGCCGTCCGATAAGCTCATTCGCTTCAGGTTTTGCGGCATGGCAGGTAAAGCAGTCAATCTTTACAGCGGCGAAGGCATGGCAGCTTTCGCAAAACTGACCTTCCGCATCTATTCTTACCGGTGTTCCATCGGCTTCTGTCTGCGCGTGACAATTAACACAATCAACTAACGAAAATGGTTCACCGCGTATACCATCGATCACGGTTCTATCACGTTGATGATTCAGCAGATCCATATGATCAGTACGCATTAGCGCAGTATCTGCAACACATTGCTCGCCTTTAGTTGCCGGTGGTATGACAGGTGCCAGCTGATTGCTGTCAGCAGCGATTCCTACGGATGATGTTGCAGCGTAGATAAGCCATAGACTGCTTAAGCTTGTAAGCATCAAAACCGAGGATAACAGGTATCCGGCAACTCTACTGAAGCGCCTGTTTGTCACTAGTGCCCCATGCCCATATCGATATAGCCGGATGGACAGACGTCGGCACAAATGTGACAACCAATGCATTTAGAGTAGTCGGTGTCCACATAACGTCCGGTCGTGCTTTTGTCTTTTTTAACTCTGAATACAGCATCCTGCGGACAGTAAATTACGCAGTTGTCGCACTCAAAGCACATACCGCAGCTCATACATCTGCCTGCTTCAGCTTTTGCCTGCTCTTCCGTCAGCAATACCATGCGCTCTTTGAAATGCCCCAGCACCTCTTCACCCTCAGGCACCTGCTCTTCTCGTTTATTGCGATCTTCCTCTTTCCAGTGACCGAGGAATAATTCATCAGCGCTGGCTATTTCATTGGCGGAGCGATCCTCATAGTTATGCACTGCAAATTCTGCTGTGTCTGTACCCCAGGAAACGGTGGGATCATATTCGGCAACCGGCAGATCGGACTCATTAAGTTTATCCATCAAATTAAAATGATGAACATCTACCTTCGGGCGCTTACTAACAGGTGTGCCGGTTAAATAACTGTGTATTGTGGAAGCTGCTACAGAAGCCTGCCCGATCGCGGTGGTAAGCAGATGCGGTCGAATAATATCGCCTGCAACAAAATGTCCCGGTCGGTCTTTTACCTGATAATACGGGTCGGCATCGATCAGCCCCCGACCGTTGTCTAATTCAGAGAGCTCTTCAAGATTGCCGCCCTGGCCGATGGCCGCAACTATTAAGTCGGCTTTAATCTCATACTCGGTACCTTCGACGGGTACGGGTCGTCCGTCTTTCTCCAGTGTGCATTCCGCCATAACAATACCGGTAGCCCGCCCCGAGTCATCGGTATTGATGCTTACCGGCATTACGCCATTAAGAATAGTCACACCTTCAGTCAGTGCATCGTGCACTTCATGTTCGGCAGCTGTCATTGCAGTTCTTGGCAGCAATGATGTGAGGGTTACATTTGCACCGCTCCGATTTGCAGCCATTGCAGCATCATGGGCTACATAGCCATGTACCACCAGTTCAGGGCGCTCCTGAGCATTGCGTTTGTTTATCTTACCCAGACGGCGTGCGACCGATACAACATCGATAGAAGTATCTCCGCCCCCGACACAAACCACATTGTCGCTCGCGACCTGCAGCCTGCCGGTGTTAAAGGCTTCCAGAAACTTAACTCCTGAAACACAGTTAGGCGCATCGCCACCTTCCACCGGCAGTGCTCGACCCGACTGACAACCAATAGCCCAGAGAACCGCATCATAGTTTTTCTCCAGTTCTTCTATGGTGACATCCCGACCAACCCTGACACCCAGTTTTAGCTCAATATCTCCCATATTGATGATGCGATTAATTTCGGCATCCAGATGTGATCTGGGGGTACGGTAGCCTGGTATACCGTAACGCATCATGCCACCAAGCTCTTTGTGATCGTCAAAAATAACGCTCGCATAACCTTTGCGTCTGAGCTGGTATGCCGCTGCCATTCCGGCAGGTCCGCCACCGATGATGGCAATTTTTTTATCTGAAGACAGAGGTTTGCTTTCAAACTTATAGCCGTTTTCTGTTGCCGTATCACCGATGTATTGTTCTACCGAGTTGATACCTACAAAATCATCTACTTCATTTCGGTTGCAGCCAGCTTCGCACGGTGCCGGGCAGACACGTCCCATTTGGGATGGAAACGGGTTGGAAGAAGTCGAGCGCTGAAACGCATACTCCTGCCAGCTTACACCCTCCGGTGGCTTTTCAATCCCATTGGCAATTTGCAACCAGCCACGAATATCTTCACCGGAAGGACAACTACCCTGGCACGGAGGTGTACGGTTCACATAGGTCGGGCATTTATGAGATTCATCTGCATCAAATATTTGCTCTGTCCATTGCTTCCACTTTTGATCACCGTCTTTAAACTTGCGTATGGTGTGGTTTTCCGTTTTTTGGGTTTTACTCCAGGGCGTAGTCATACGATAAACCTCCTGATTATTTGCAAGTTCATACACACTGCATCTTCAATAGATATACAAACCATTGGCATGCCCATTCCTCTAGCTCTCTGACTCAAAGACCAGTGCATCACCAACCAACTGATGAACGCTTATAATTTGATCCATTTCGAAACCGTAGTACGGCAGGACCTTGGAAAACTGGCTTTTGCAGATGGCGCAAATTGCAGCCATATGGGTAATTTGATGTTGATCATTAACGTCTTTCAGTGCCTGCATTCGTGGCATCGCGCCTTTGACCCTTAGTTCAACCAGATCATCTGTTAACAAACCGCCACCTCCTCCACAACAGAACGTTGCCTCGCCGACTGTGTCTGCCGGCATATCAAAAAAGTGGTTGCAACTGGCCTTGATTACTTCACGTGGCAATGTGAACTGACCACCCGGCTTTGACCCCATACGCGATGCACGCGCAACATTGCAGGAGTCATGGAACGTAACTCGCTTTTCATCATTCGCTTCCCGGTCGAGCTTTAGCCTGCCCTGCTGAATAAGATCATGGGTTACCTCAACAATGTGCTGTGGTACCGGATAGTCACTATCGAGAAAATCAAACGGCCCGGCCAGCGTGTTTAAGAAGCTATAACCAACACGCCAAGCATGGCCGCACTCGCCAAACACAATGCGCTTAACACCCAGCTCAAGGGCTGCTTCGCGAATACGCATTGCAACCTTTTGCATATTGTCCTGACTGCCAATAAACAAGCCGAAGTTGGCCGCCTCTGAAGCGTGAGAGGAAATTGTCCAGCTGAGACCTGCCTGATGAAAGACCTTGGCATAGCCAATCAGTCCGTCAATATGCGGTTCGGCAAAAAAATCTGCTGATGGTGTTACCAATAGAATGTCTGCACCTTTGACATCCAGCGGAAATTTAACGGCGACGTTGATTTCTTCCTCTACATCTTCCTCAAGGCCTTCAAGTGTGTCTGCCAGTGCCGGTTCCGGTAAGCCAAGGTTATTACCGAGCTTATGTA
>CAZYRP010000158.1:0-12368 GCA_964649465.1 uncultured Granulosicoccaceae bacterium
AGCCGGCCAGATCGTCAAATGGATTGCTGAACATGTTTAACACCTATTCCTGTAGGAAAGAAAATGAACACCGGCGAGCGGCGTCGCAAGTAAAAGATTCAGAGCAATATTATCTTTGCTAGTCTTGGTAGCTGATAACTTAGCCATTACTCGGATACACTCCTGCATTAGTGAGATCCAGATCGGGATTTAAAACAGAGAATATTTTGCGACATACCGTTTTCATAAGCATTGGCAGTAACATCAATCCGCACCACC
The DNA here is from genome assembly GCA_964649465.1 of uncultured Granulosicoccaceae bacterium. Lineage (GTDB taxonomy): Bacteria > Pseudomonadota > Gammaproteobacteria > Granulosicoccales > Granulosicoccaceae. The sequence continues at coordinate 259 of CAZYRP010000158.1, forward strand.
ATCTGCGTGGCGCTCGACAGACATTGTTTGATTTACTGGAGACCGCGGTAATTTCACCCATTTATCAGTCGCCCGCTGTTGGTATGAAAGGTAACGACTTTCTTAACGCAGTGATTAGCGGCGTTACAAATAAAACCGTCAGTGATTTGGTGCAAACGTTGAGTCAGATTGAAAGCAATGCAGGCAGAGTTCGAGCGTCGGACAAATTTAGTAACCGAACACTTGATCTTGATCTGCTCCTGTACGGTGATCTTGTGTGCACCCAAACAATAGACAATGCATCGAGAAAAAAGACGGTAACTTTGCCTCACCCTGACATTCTGACGGAAGCTTATGTGCTCCAGCCATTTGCAGATATTGCCGGTAATCTTATTCATCCTGCCGCCGGGATCAAAATTTCAGACTTATCGCTGCGGCTAAAGCAGGAAGCACCGCAGAAATTCCTGTCCCTGCAGCAGATAAATTTGAATAGTCCCGGATAATTCATCTTGTTATACGGATCTTCCACCGTCTACTGCAATTATATGACCTGTTACGTACTCGGCATTGGCCAGATATAAAACGGCATCGGCGATGTCATCTGCACTTCCCTTGCGATTTAGCGGAATTTTTGCAAGCAACTCATTCTTTTTATCTTCTGCTAAAGGCTGGCCTGTTTCGGGCCAGAGAATAGCTCCGGGTGAAACTCCATTTACACGAACATCAGGCGCAAGATCTGTTGCCAGAGACCGCGTCAGCATATTCAAGGCAGATTTGGAGGCGCAATAAACTGAATGATCTTTGTGGGCAATGCTGCTGTATATATCGACAATATTGATGATAGATCCTTTGTTTTTCATCAAGTGAGGGAAAGCGGTCTGTGCAAGCAACAAAGGTGCTTGCACATTGGTGGCAAACAGCTTTCCAATGATGCTTGCCGTGATTGTTCCAACCGGTGTCGGGAAAAACTCCGATGCATTGTTAACCAGCAGATCTACTCGCCCCCATTTTTCAATAGCCAATTCAATTAGCTGATTAGCACTTTCGTCATCACGTAAATCAGCTTGACAACTCGCAGCTGTATTGACGCTTAGCCTATTTAATTCGTCAACAAGCTCCAGTGCTTCCTTGCTGGATGCACGATAATGCACCAGGACATTAAATCCTTCTTTATGCAGCCTGCCTGCGATACGTGCTCCAATACGTCTGGCAGCGCCAGTCACAATGGCGACTTTACGAGATTGCACCCGCTCGTTGTTTTGCATGAACAGTTCTTACACAGTGACCCGGAGTTAATATTGCAGATGTGCTGTCACGATTGCCAGATAATTACTGAACCCACTTTGCGTAACTATATGCGAAAATCTGCATATAAATAATATGCAATAGGGAATAGATGTCAGGAGTATTATTGCCCGGCTTCAGCCAGGTTGAGACATCATACCGTGACCGGAAACAAGACCATCGGGATCGCAGGTGCAGATCAGCCCGGCAGACGGACAAGAACCGCCTTTGCTCAGGCCTTCTTTAACCACTTTGTATAGGCGTCGGTGGTTCCGCTGGATCCGTCTTCATAACCGGCTGTGTAGCCCTCGGTCACGCGCTGCTCTTCAAGTGCTGTATTGCCCAGAGCGCCACTAGCCCAGCCGTGGTAATAGTCATCAGCCACGCCGGCCTCGTGCATTGCTTTCAACGTAGAGTGGTAGAGTGATTTTTCCATCGCGTTACTATAACGTACAGCAACACTCTTTGACATATGCCGATCGAGATACAAAGCGAACAAACCAGCATGCGAAAGATAAAAATTGTCTGATAACACGACCGGCTTTACCGTCCGCCTCTCACAAAGTGGCAAACAATTTGAGACATTATCGAACCTCAGTGTTCTTGAAGCCGGCTTGTCCGCCGGAATTTCACTGCCCTACGGTTGTGCCAACGGGAGCTGTGGTGACTGCAAGGCGAGAATACTCTCAGGCCGGGTCGGTAAAGTCGGTTTTCACGACTACCCTCTCACTGCGACTGAAAAATTGAGCAATGTTTGTCTGCTTTGCTCGTACGCTGCCCGGTCAGATCTTGTTGTTGAAGTGATGGAGGCATCGTCTGTAGACGATATTCCATTTCAGGAATCCCGCGGAAAAATATGCAATCTGGAAAATCACTCCGGGCTTTGGATAGTCAGATTCAAGCTAACGCGCGGTAACGCGCTTCGGTATCTCCCGGGCCAATACGCAACAGTCACTTTTCCGAACGGTCAGCACAGAAAATTGGCGATTGCCAATTGTCCGTGCGAGTCATCTTATCTTGAATTTCACATTCCAAAGGATAGTCAGCTGCCGGTAGCTGAGTTAAAGCCATTAGATCGGGTGGCGATAAGCGGACCACATGGTCGCTTTACACTAACTGACTTGTCAAAACAGGAAAAACCGCTGTTATTTGTGGCCATTGGTGCAGGGTTTAGCTCGATCAAACCACTGATAGAACATGTGCTGTCACTCGAAGAGGAGACAGACTGTGCACTCATTTGGGTTGCCGACCAGCCTGCTGGTCATTATCTACATAACCTGTGCCGCAGCTGGTCTGATGCTTTTGATTATTTCGACTATATGCAACTTGGCTCTATAGCAGAGCTCGAAGATCAATTGCCCGTTAAGTGGTCACAAAATATGGCCAATGCATTGGTTTATCTCAGTGCGGAGTCACAAGAGTACGATTACTATAAATCTGTACTAACAAAAGCAAAGGTTAATAAAAACCTGATTGTCACAGATGGTTCTGTCTCTATGTAGCCGCGCTATTCCCGCGACACTCTGTCATACAATCTGTTGGTGGATTTTGTAACCTGATCAATCAGATCCGGTGCATCGATTTCCATTATCTGATCAATTACCCATCGATTGGTTTGATCATCACCCATCACTTCCAGTACCTGATGCCCCAGGTAGCGAAAGGCCGGATAACCCGGCCGGCCATCCCTGTACTCAAAATCTGAGTAGTCACTGAATCGCTCATTAAGTAAAGCAACAAACGGTGGTATGTAGTTGCCCGGGCCGGCTATGTCGGTCAAATTGTCCTGCATTTGACTACTCACTCTCTCGCACAGACCGCTGATCAGGTCTTTGCGCTCGTCATCAGTTATAAATTGCGCCACCAGGCGATCGACGTGCTGAATTTGAAATGCCAGCAACTCACTGATCACACCGATGCGCTGCTGATCATTCTCATAGTGGAAATCTTCAGCGTGCAGGTTGATTGCACCATTGAGCGCTTTGCCCCAGATGATGAAGCCAAGTGCACTGGCCTGATCCTGTCCGGTTTTTTCTGTGGTCACATTTCGAACCGTATTGTCCGGCGTCGAATTGTGCCAACGATCTCTGATACGCTTCCTGATGACCATTGCGTTCTCCTGACTTACAAACCATCCGGTTATGATACCTTGAATTTCGTACCCGTCCGAGCACGTCAGTTCGTTCTTGTAGCAGCGTTTTCCGTGTTACCCTCGATAAATGAAGTCTGCCGCACAATCATCCAGTCTTAAAGAAATTCAACAGACCGTACAGCACAACTGCGCCATCTCCGATGCACGCTACTCGCGTGAGTACTCGCTCTGCATTTATCTATTGCGATTGCGGGAATTCTACCGTTGGAAAAACAAAATTCCACTGGGTGCAAGTATTGATCAGAAGAAACTGGGCAGCTGGGTAAGCGAAACTGAAACCTATTGGGATGACATCGAAGAAACCGATTATCTGCCACTGAATATCGGCGGCGAAACCTGTGATCCGTTTGATGCTGAATTAATTAACCACCAATTGAATGGCAGTGGCCTTCACTATAGCGCCGGGCTCGGGCGTTTGGGCCAGCCACATTTTTTACTCGCCAAGGAACTGACAACAACCCACAGTGAACAATTTACCTGTGTGGAATGTGGTGAAGAGCTGGCCCGGGATATCATCACCCTGCCCGCGATGGCCCAGAATAAAACTATATACCTCCGGCGTGAAAGTCTGAATCAGCTAATCTGGCAAATGTATGATGAATGGAATATAAACAAAGCGCCGGGGCCAATGGCGAGGCTCGTGGAACGCTACAACATAGCCAATGATCAGCAACTGGATCGTACACTCACTGCGGCATCCACAGAGCTGAGCAAAGTTTTAATACAGCATGAGCTGGGTGAGATTGCAGCTGGTGGTTTACTGGGTAAGGATTATCAGCTAATGACTGCTGCATTTCACGGTAAGCCCGGAGAAATGCAGATAAGGGCCGTACGTGATCTGCTGGCTGACTCACTTTGTACCTGGCCACTGATAGCTGGTGACGGTAACTCAACTAAAGAGTCTCTGGCACATCTTGATTTCTGGCTGGCCAATTTACAGGGATATCGCGAAATAATATTTAGTTTGTCTATGCCCGATGAGTCGCTATTTTCGGATGACGCCCCCAGCCGGTTTAACGCACTGGTTGCAATGATAGATTCAAATCAAAAGCGCTGGAACCAGGTTGGTCAGAGCCTGATTGCAGAGTACCGCAAATACGGTATCGAGTTCGATGTGGAAAAATCAATCAGAAATTGTGTAGAGTCCTCTTTGTGAACCCCGAATTTTTTCAAGAGATACAACCCTCCAGTCAAATTTATGTGGCAAAAAGTGCACTTGATACGGATGTATGCAAGAACATTATTAACCGCTTTGAAGCTGCTGAAGCAGAACAATATCAGGGCCGCGTTGGCCAAATGGAGAGCGAAAATACAGAGATTAAAAAATCGACTGATCTGGTAATTAGCGGTAAACCACACTGGAAAGATATTGATCGGGCCTTATTTTCATCCCTCGCAGTCGGTATCAGGTTCATGCGCAACAACTATCCTTTTTTCAATGGACGGTTCAAAGACTATGGTTATGCCATTCAACGGACATCACCCGGGGAGTATTTTCACTGGCATGTCGACAGCGGCAGCCATTCGTTTAGTGACAGGCAGTTGGTTGCAATCTGGTATTTAAACGATGTACCGGGTCCCGGCGGTGAAACCGAGTTCAAACATCACAATATAAAAATTACGCCAGAGTGTGGAAAGCTCGTTTTATTTCCACCTTTCTGGACTCACGAACATCGCGGTGTCACGCTTGAACAGGGTGTTAAATACATTGCAACAACCTGGGTGCTTTTTGCCTGACTTAACCTCAGTTATGAATCTATGCTGGACATCCCCCCTTGCTAACGAAAATACATAACGTCCTCTCCGCAGAAGAGCTGGCAGAATTACATAAGCAGATAAATACTGCCGATTGGAATCCCGGTGAGCAAAGCGCCGGTACAACAGCATCTTCACAAAAAGCCAATCTTGAAATGGATCAGAGTTCGGATAACTGGCGACAAATTAACCAGTTGGTTGTAGGACGCCTGTACCAGCATCCCGACTTTCAAAGTGCAGTTTTGCCGCACCGAGTGTCTGCAGCGTTTGTTTCAAGATACACAGAGGGCATGGCCTATAAAGCACACACTGACGACCCGATTATGGGCACCGCAAATAACAGATACCGCAGTGATGTCGCCGTTACTGTTTTTTTAAGTGATGCTGAAACATATGACGGAGGTGACCTGGTTATTCACACAGAATTCGGTCCAATAAGCACCAGACTGCCCGCCGGTTCAGCAGTGGTGTACCCTGCATCAAGTGTGCATGAGGTATCTGCTGTAACACGGGGCGAGAGAGTAGCTTGCGTTCTGTGGGCACAAAGCCTTGTAAGGAGCGCACAGCAGAGAGAGATATTATTTGATCTGGATACCGCCCGTCAGGCACTGAAGCTTTCTACACCAAAAGCGGAAGTGACTACACGCGTGGATCAGGCCTATATGAATCTTGTTCGAATGTGGTCAGAGGTCTAAAATCAAAGTAGTCTGTATTTCATATGCTACTGTCTCAGCAGAAACTATAAAATATCCACTTAGTATAAAGCGATCATTTAGTAGTCTTGTATCCCTTAAGGAATAACGTCTATGTTCAGACCGTGTCTCTTCTTATCTATCTTAATTAATCTCTGCGTCTATTCCGCAACGATTCAATCTGAAGATGCAAAGCCAAATCATTCACACTATGCAGGGCAGGAGAATCGCGAGATAAAGAGCTTGTCAGAGAATGATATAAAAGAGCTTAAAGCGGGATCCGGTTGGGGCCTGGCAAAGGCGGCAGAGCTCAACGGCGTGCCAGGACCAAAGCATTTGCTCGAGTTACAGAACGAGATTGATTTATCAGTTAATCAAATTAAGAAAATCAACGCACTGTTCGATCAAATGAACACAACAGCGAAAGCACTGGGTACGCAACTAATACAGAAAGAAAAAGAGCTTGAAGATCGCTTTCGTGAATCCCTGCCTTCAAAAGTTGAGTTGCGTGAACTTCTCGGTGAGATTGGTGAAATACGTGCGGAGCTGCGTTACGTCCACCTCGCCTCTCACCTGGAGACACCTAACGTTCTTACATCAGATCAGATAGAACGCTATAACCAATTGCGTGGTTACGCATCTTCGCCTGACCCATGCGAAAATGTACCGGAGGGGCACGATGCGAATATGTGGAAACGACACAACGGCTGCGAGTAGAACCGAATTGCTTTTATTTGTTATCAGTCGAAGTATGAAGATACTCGATCTATGTCGGGTAGCAATAAAGTTGATAACAAATAGACCGACTGGCTCAGGCGTGACTGGGAGATAATCGTAAATAAAAGATAGTAACTTTCTGCTGCTCCAAGAAAAAGGCTAACTCAATTTGAGCTACTAAAGTTGGCGACTTCAGACAGTCAAAAGGACTGGAGTTGACCCGAAGCTGTCGGTTATAGCGCGTCACATCCTGTATGTTGGGGTGAGCTTGCGAACCCCAACAATTACAATGCTCACCCATCGGCACCATCCATAACCGTTCTGACGACGATCACCTATGGGCGTAGAACGTTCGTTGCTGTATGTTGGGTTCCTACCTTCCCCATAACGAGATGGTGGTGCGGGATTATCTGGCTGCACTAAGCAGACTGGTTCGGGAGATATGTATGAAGTACCGGCGGGCAGATCTTTGCGGTGGCACGTATTTTTTTTCTGTTAATTTTGCTGATCGGCGTGAAACGAGTTAGGGGTGGTGAGTGCAGACTGGGCTTGTGGGGATATAGACGATGGGACGGGTTTTTGTGAGAGTTGAGAATGTTGGGGTTCGTTCCTCACCCCAACCTACCATGCTATAGAGACGCACAGATGACGTCAGCAATTAGCTGACTCTACCCGTTGCCCCGAAGAACTCAAGAGTGCCAAAACGCAAGTTTCGCAAATTTTCATTTTGTCAAAGTTTTTGAACTAAATACTACAACACTGCAGGGAGAGCTACAGTGATAACCGCTCTTCATTTAACAAGTGAAGCGTAGTGCTTCCATTTTTTACAGTTCGCCAATTGGTTCTAACAAAGTCGATGCTATCTGTTCCTACCTGATCGATAAAGGGTGCTAATTCTTCGGGAAACAAGAACAATCCATCATCTACAAGCGAGCATCTAAGAGAAAAGGCACTCTCATTATCAACTTGAGTATCTAGTACCGCTTCAACTGTCATTCTCGAGTTCTCAACACTAATTGTTGGCGCTTCCCATTGAAATCCAGTATTTCTGTCTAAGACCCTAAAATCAGGATTTAATATAACGACGCCTTCAACATCAGGAACTGGCTCGTTCGTAAAACTCTGAACCATAGTGCCACCTGGTATGGTTACTGTGACATTCCCGGGCAAAGGGCCGGCTATAGGATTGGCATCAGGAGGTTTCAATGTATAAAGGTTTCCTCGGATGAAATTGATTCCTAAATTCTGGAAGAGACTACCATCTGCATTGATAACTATCTCATCTCCCGCGAAAACCGTTGGAGGAGTAAAACCAAACGGGATATCAATGAACCCGCCTGTTGAAATTATAGTAGAGCCGTCGCGGCGATCCAGAAGACAGGCATCTGCCTGATTTAATCTCGCAATAGCACCTTGTACATCCTGCTCATCAGTGAGGACGAAATTTCCAATTATCTCCAGTGAAGATACAGAGTCAAAATTCTCTGTGACAAATCTCACTAAGCCTGTAACAGGTTCGGAGCCAATGCCAGAAGCTTCATCATTGGATGAAACTGTTTCCTCGGTTTGTGATCCGACTGTGTCTGTAGACTCATCGTCTACGGAAGATCCACCACAAGCGCTTAGAACAAATAGGGGCAAAAGTATGCTCGGTAAAAAAGCCAACCGCTTCTTCATCGTACCACCTCAGTGTTTATACGAAATAATTGGTGTCATGACGTATTGTATGACAACTGATAGCGATTTCAAGTGGAATTTCGTCGAGTATAAAAGGTAGCTACTTCCGCTTTTCGCCGAACAGCGACCGTTAGCGGCTGTACTTTTTAGCGAATTTTCGGTTCAGTGGCAGTATCGGACCGAAGTTGAACCAACGCTGACATTGCAGTTACAGCGACAACGCATCGCAAAACATCCACGTGGATGCGCCGAATTGTTAATGCTTGTTCTCAGTGCTTAAGTGCGATAACGCGCGAATCAAGACTCATCATATAAATCGCAAGGGCGGATATCTTTCAATTCTGACAAACCGATAGCGTTATCATCCATCAGTTTCCTGACCTCGCGCGCTGCGCTGGCAGCTTCTTCCAGCGAACTGGTAACGGGCGAAATAGCGAACAATTTACGAACCCTGTCTAGTAATTCTGCTCTATCGGTATTTTCAGTCATTAGCCAATATCTTCTAGGATGATTTCACTCGAAATTACAGACTAACTGATCTAAATACAGTTGTGTGAGCACTGCTCAATTGCTTGCAACAATATTTCCAATATCGGTTTTTTTAGGGCAACTGCTGCCCGATTCACTGACAATCCTGGTTGAAACAACGCGCTTAGTGATTTAAAACCGGTTCCGGGGTCTCTTCGAGAGTTAGCCATCGGCCCCAGTTGCTGTTGTAGGGATGAACCGAGGTCACGTTGCTTTGTTGTTTATTAACCAGCGGAAGCCGTTGGTTCGCCCAGTCAAAGATGCCACCCCGCAGATTAACGACATTGCTGAAACCGGCTTTTTGCAGTTCTTCACCTATTTTCTCGCTGCGATAGCCGACACTGCAATAAACCACAATAGGTGCGTCTTTATCGATTCCGGACAATGACTTGAGATCAAACTTTTTGTAACCCACATTTCTGGCACCCTTAATGTGGCTTACGGCATATTCATCGGGCTCACGGGCGTCCAGCAGAATGGGAGCTGCATGCTCTGAAAGTTTTTTTTCAAGTGTTTCAGTATTGATCATTGGTACACTGCCTTTGAGTAATTCATTGAGCATTTTCTCAAAATTGCTCGTCTGTGCATAAGCAAGTGAAGTCGCGAGTGATGCAATCAGCACAAGACCTGGGACACTGATCCACCAAAATAGTGATGTTTGTTTCATAGTCGTTGACAAGTACTCAGTCTTTGCGGTCTCGGTGCGGTGCTATACTGTAGATTCTAATTTAGTTCTGGCATTTATCAACATCCATAGTGGTAGCATTTCATTAACTTATAGGGTTGACCACATACTACGTATAGATCGGTAGGCCACTCGACAATCTATATAATAAAATACACCTGGCTTACAGCTGAACTACTACTACGGCTCCTATTCAGTAATAAAGTTACCAAAATACTATCGACGCCTGCATAAATGAACCTTTCATGTGATTGCGGAAAATTCAGAGCGAGGTTGCTGGCATTCCCAAAGAACTCACCTGGCAGGCTTGTCTGTTACTGTCTTTCATGCCGAACTTATCTTGAAAAAATAAACCGCAGAGATTTATTTGACGACTTTGGAGGAACTGAGATCATTCCTGCGTACCCAAACGAGATTCAAATTACCCGGGGTAAAGATCTTTTAAAATGCAATTGTCTCACTGAGAAAGGCGCATACCGATGGGTAACTACTTGCTGCAATTCACCAATAGCTAATACAACGGGTGTGTTTCCCTGGGCGGGTTTAATCCATTCGGCATTCACCAATGACGATATCGCTGCACTCGAGAAGCTCGGTAACGTTCGATGCAGGGTTTTTGGAAAAGATGTTCTCGAGAATACCCCTTTCAATATTTCAAACAGTGTAAAACTCAAAGATCTGCTTGTGGTTATCCCCTTCGTTATGAAGGGGATAATATTGAGGAAAGGTCACAACTCTCCGTTTATGGGTTCCGACAACGCGACGCCAATAAGTAAGCCTGAAGTGCTTGAGTAACTCTATGATAGTTAACTTAAGCGGACGCTCTGTCTCAACTGCAATTAAGCAATTTTTTCAGTCCGGGAGTTCTTGTCTAAATACCAGTCAACAGTTTCCACAATAGCGTTGACATCCGGGTGTGACAGGCCAGTCTGGTCTGCGAGCAACTTTACCAGTTTGTCGACACGTTCTATCGCTATGACTCCACGGTCAAGTGCTTTAGCAGCGGACGACGGTTGTGAAAGCCCCTTTGCTGCTGCCGCATACTTGTCAAATGGGACAAGGTCTGATGCCTGTGCACCTAACTCCATGCATAACGCTGCTGTCCATTCGTATATCTCTCTGGATTTGTCGATGTCCGAATGAACTGCATCGCAAATAGGGACCATTCCGTCTTTTTGAATACATCGAAAATTACCAGTCATTAGCATGCTCCACTTGGCCAGTGGCACATAGAGCGAGTCATGTACTTTCAATTTTACCGGTAACTCCACATTGGCCCCTTCATGTGGAAATCTGATAGCCATGATATCGGCTTCTATCTCTCTTAGCATCGATGTGTACTGCTCTGATTCAAAGCGTGCAACTTTAAAGTTAGTTGGCAAACTGACTTGTAGAATATTTTTCTCTTTGTTTAACGGACGGAAAGCCTGCGGGTCAGGACTTGCGAGGGTCACAAGACCCGGATCAAATTTGTCCCACACAGAGGTATCTGCATAACAATCAGCGAGTGAGTCGGCGTTGATACCCGGCAGTCTCCTCATGTAAGCCAAAGGCGGCATATTCATAATGGCAACGCATGGCTTTTTGGCCTCCGCAATTTTCGCCATCAGTGCTCGCACTTCCGCACTCTGGTATTGCGGTTCCTGCATGCCAAGTACAACAAGGTCGTACTTATCGACATCTACTTCTGACGGTGTGGCCGCGGTAATCTGCGTTTCTATACTTTTTGAATAGACAGCGGCTGCTTCGTCGCTTCCTCGCAATGGAAAGCGCACCACAACGCCACGCTGGTTAATTAACTTCGCCGTTGGAGCTGTGCAGACAAGCGTTACAGGGTGACCCGCCAGGGCCAGCTTGCAACCAAGAAGGGAGCCGTAAGATGCTCCAAGGATCAGTGTGTTGTATGTATTTGACATGAACTGGACTTCCATATTTGACATATTCACACTTTACTATGTTGTTCAAATAATTACACAAAGAAACTTACACACTGTCAATTATACAGTTTATTGTGTAATTCCTGAGCGTAGAAACTCATAAAACAGCGAGCTGCAGCCGTTTTTCTACCCTGCACAGTTCACACTAAAATTAAGTCTTGAATTGATGCGTTCGATGCAGCACCAGCGAACACTGCCTCAAAAAATGTAGAGTCAGTGTCGCTTTTCCGGGGCTTTGTAAATCAATTCAGGAAACAGCATGAAACTGGTCATGCTGCGTTTTGCTGGTGCGGGTCGTGCAGCACTCGCGTTTCGGTTAGGTAGCTATATTGCTGCTTTCACTTCCTGCCGTCTTTCATACAGAATAAATTCGGTATAGCCATTGGGTTGCTCACGTCCCTTTAATGCTAAATCTAATGACGCCTGAAACGTAACACTGTTATCGAAGTCATCGCTCATCGGTACATAGGCTGTATCACTGCTATTTTGTTGATCAACAGTAGCTGCGAGTTTCTGCATCGATTCGATAACGTCTTGTTCACTAAGGACACCATGAAGTAGCCAGTTGGCAATATGCTGGCTGGATATTCTCAGTGTCGCGCAGTCTTCCATAAGTCCGATATTGTTAATATCGGGCACTTTGGAACAACCGATCCCCTGGCCGACCCAACGGGCGACATAGCCGAGAATGCCCTGCACGTTAT
>CAZYRP010000159.1:0-12359 GCA_964649465.1 uncultured Granulosicoccaceae bacterium
AGTCATCTGCATCAGTGATGCAAGCCACGGATCAACTGTAGCGCCACTATTTGTCTTGTTAAATCTTCCAAAATTTTTTCATACTCCAGCAATAAGGAAATTGCGGGCACTTCCAATTTAATAATGCACTCAATCTACACCGGTTAACTTTTTGGCATTGCACATAGCTCAACCGTGCCACCCTGCAGTACAGTCGGATGGATTTTTAACAACTCGTAGAGTGCATTAAGCGAGTCTTTACTTTTAGCCAAGTCTTCTTTTTCAGACTCAATATTCTTTGCATCGACAGGATCAAGATCGAGCGGTCCTGTATCAAATCGCATATGACCTACCAGGTGTTCAGAGAGCAATTCGGTATTCTGTGCACCCAGCAATTCGCCACGGCTAATTTCACTGCCACCAACGAGCAGCCCGCTCTCTTTAGCCGCTTCGAAAAATTTAGCCCATTGCTGCTGCGTTGCAGGTTTCTTTTCATTGCTATGTATGAGGCGTATATATTCCATGGAGTTACACCTATGGCTGAGAAACAAAACCACCGGCCAGCGACCCAAGCTTAAAACACGAAGATCCCCCTGTAACTCAGGTTGATCAACTTCCAGCCAGAGATTCCATTCGAATACGGGTTACTTTTCCTTCAATTGAGCTCAGGCTTTCCAGCTTGCCAATTGCGTTATTCATGGATCCTTCTGCAATCTTTTTGGTTAGCAAGATGATCGGCAACTTACCGGAACTATCGACGGGTTCCTTCTGCACTATTGCTTCAATGCTGATTGAATCATCCGCGAGAACACGCGAAATATCAGCCATTACACCTGGCTTGTCTTCCGCAAGAATACGCAGATAGAACGAAGTTTGAAATTCAGTTGCCTTCAACGGATGAGTATCGATTAACGCATCGTGCTGAAAGGCAAGCGTTGGTACACGATTATCCGCACTTGCCGATGCCACGCGAACCACGTCCATGATATCTGCCACAACACTCGAGCCTGTTGGCTCGGCACCGGCACCGGCTCCGTAGTAAAGCGTTGGGCCAACAGCATCGGCCTGCACCAGTACCGCATTCATTACACCGTCGACGTTGGCAATTAGACGACGTTCTGGAATTAGCGTTGGATGTACACGTAACTCAATACCGCTCCCTGTGTCGATTGCCAGACCAAGGTGCTTGATGCGATACCCAAGCTCCTCGGCATAAGCGGTATCTTCTCTGGTGATTGAGCTTATCCCTTCAATATGCACCGCATCGAACTGCAGTGGTACACCGAACGCAATCGAGGCGAGTATGGTTAACTTGTGGGCGGCATCAATGCCTTCGACATCGAATGTTGGATCCGCTTCCGCATACCCAAGTGCTTTTGCCTCTTCAAGTACATCTTCAAACTCACGGCCTTTTTCAAGCATCTCGGTCAGTATGTAGTTGCAGGTACCATTGATAATTCCCGCCACCCATTGAATCTTGTTACCGGCCAAACCCTCTCTAATAGACTTAATTACCGGTATACCGCCTGCCACGGCTGCTTCAAATGCCACGCTGACTCCGTGTTCTCTTGCAGCTTCAAATATTTCCGCCCCATGACATGCCACCAGTGCTTTATTAGCAGTTACCACATGCTTGCCATTGGCAATGGCCTGCAGCAACAGCGTACGGGCAGGTTCATCACCACCCATCACTTCAACGATCACATCAATTTCAGGATCGTTGACTATTGATTCTGAATCGTCCGTCAGTGCAACTTCAGCGAGCAGCGGATCTAACTGACGGCTGGTATTGCGCACAGAGGCGGACTTTACAAGAATATCCTGACCGATACGGCGGCTGATTTCTGTTGTGTTTCTGGTCAGTACCGTAGCCGCTCCCTGTCCGACGGTTCCAAAACCCAAAAATCCGATATTGACAGGTTTCAATGGTGCCACTCGCTCCGCGTTGTTGTGTTTGTAAACAAACAGCTATTATACCCCTAGTCCTTACAAATTGATCTGGCAAAAAACAAACTAATATACCCGGTCGCAAGCAATGAAATTTACCCTCGATAATCCATCCGCAGACTACGTTTTCGGAAACTACGGAGATGGCAAGCTCAAGGTCAACCAGTCCGACTACGACGCAAGTCTTATTATATTCCCCGACCAGCTGCACGCAGACTGGCCGGTAAACTCGGTCGACGATCTGGAAGTACAGCACTTTGAGGAAATCATCACGCGCAGTCCTGACATCGTATTGCTCGGCACGGGCCAACAACAGCAATTCCCGTCAGTGGACCTGCGGCGTTCCCTGGTGCAGGCGCAGCTGAATCTTGAAATCATGGATACTGCCGCAGCCTGCAGAACCTATAACCTGCTGGTTGCAGAAGGCCGGGATGTTGCGGCTGCAGTGATCATTTTTTAAGCGTAGTGCCAAAATGTGATGACCTTCGCTGAATAAATGATCCAAAAATGGAACAATCTGTTCAGTTATTTGAACAGTTTGGATGTGAAGCGTCATGATTAACGACACCCCGTTGAAAACGAATAATTCAGTTACCCCGGCAAAGACCGCAAAGCCTGCTTCAAAAGCGTCTTATGACGGCGGATTTCACGTTAAGGCCTCTGACAAAAAAGCCAGGAATACGGCCAGCAAACGGAGCACATGTCAGACCTTCACTTTTGCCAGATAAGGCAACATCTGACCGATATTAAATGTAAATGCGAGCGACAGATGGCGCTCGCATTTGCGGTGTAAGTCGCAACCACCCTCAACATGCAGTAACCAGGTGCGGAATCACGACCAGCCCCACCCGCCGCCGATAGACTTCTTAAGATTTTATCCAATCGCTGCAACGCGAGACATGCCGCCACTATTGTCGCGTACCTACGAGGACAGCCATCGCAAGCGCAATAGTGACTGCGGCTATCGCCCGTACTTCCTCGGACACCCATCGTGCTTTCTTGCTTCTTTACTAGGACACGCATCGCACGTGCTTCTTTACCAGGACACCCATCGCACGTATTTACCAGGACACCCACTTCAACGGGTATTCACGAGAACGGTATTACGACAGACAGCCATCGCAAGGTGTAATAAAGACTGCGGATATCGTCCGTGCTTCCCCGGGACGTGTTTCCTGGGACACTCATCGTGCCTCCTTACTTCCTTGCTTATTTACCAGGACACCCATCGCACGTATTTACCGGGACACCCACCTCACAGGGTATTTACTAGAACACCCATCTAAATTACAGGGACAGCCATCATATTTCCCTGAACAGCCAATATTATTGCTAATGAGAATTATTCGTAATACCATTTGCCAACGACGCGATGCTGGCTCCTTCCAACCTTGATTCCCCTGACCCGAGCTGTAACACGAGCTGGACGACAACTCGCTGCCTCTTCGGCATATAGCGGGCCAGTACGTAACGGGAATTTCGCCGGTTCCACATTGGCTGTTCTGGTCGGCGCACTGATCTGTCTGCCACTTCTCGCTGTGGTCTGGCTGGCACTTACCCCGACCGAAAATATCTGGCCTCACCTTATCTCTACGGTACTGCCAGACTACATTTCCACTACCGGGCTATTAATGCTTGGCGTTGCTATTGGCACATCCATTATCGGCGTTGCGACCGCCTGGTGTGTGACACATCTGGAGTTCACCGGCAGATCAATCTTTATCTGGGCACTGTTACTGCCATTTGCGGTTCCTGCCTATGTCATCGCATACGTGTACACCGATTTGCTCGAGTTCGCAGGGCCGGTACAAACTGCATTGCGATCACTGTTTGGCTGGCAGTCTGCCAGAGACTATTACTTTCCATCAGTCAGGTCTTTGGGTGGAGCTGTAGTGATGATGGTACTGGTGCTCTACCCCTACGTTTACTTACTTGCACGCTCTGCTTTTACCGAACAAAGTTCATCACTAATCGAAGCTGCGCGTGCACTGGGCCAGTCACAAAGCAAAAGTTTTTTTGCCATTTCACTGCCATTGGCGCGACCGGCAATTGCTGTCGGTGTAGCACTGGCACTAATGGAAACACTTAACGACTTTGGTACGGTCGACTACTTTTCTGTGCGAACACTAACGGCGGGTATCTATGATGTCTGGCTGGGCATGGGCAACCTTGGCGGTGGTGCTCAAATAGCCTGTTTGCTTATGCTATTTGTATTGCTAATACTATGGCTTGAACGCAGCAGCCGTAAAAAGCAGCAACAATTTCAACCCTCCTCAAGCCGTTTCCGACCAGCAGACCGCATCCGCTTAACGGGATGGCGCAATTGGCTGGTTTTTTTAGTCTGCGCCATACCTTTTGTACTGGGGTTTGTTATACCGGCAGTGGTACTTGTGCATTATGCAGCACTCAATTTCGAGCTCTCATGGAATTCAGATTTTCGAAAAACTGCACTCAACAGCATAGTACTTTCAGCAACAGCCGCCATGATCACCGTAGTGCTTGGCGTGTTCCTCGCCTACAGCATGCGTATAAAACCAAACAGAGTACTCCGCTGGTGCACCAGACTTGCAGGCACCAGTTACGCACTTCCCGGTGCAGTGCTGGCTATTGGTGTCATGATTCCATTCACACGCTTCGACAATGCAATAGACAGTTTCGCGCGCGATCACTTCAACTACTCCACAGGCTTATTGCTGAGTGGCACAGTAGCCGCCATTATTTTCGCCTATGTAGTGCGCTTTATGGCAGTTGCCTACGGATCTATAGAAAGCAGCTTAAGCAAGATCACGCCAAGCATGGATATGGCAGCGAAGTCACTGGGAAACACACCGGCAAAAATGCTCTGGCGAGTACATATACCAATGATGCGCAGCGGAATTATCACAGCCGCTCTGGTGGTTTTTGTCGATTGTATGAAGGAGCTGCCGGCGACACTGGTTTTACGACCGTTTAACTTTGATACGCTGGCAACCCACGTATACCAGTTCGCGTCAGATGAGCTGATTGGTCAAAGTGCATTGGGTGCACTTTGCATTGTGCTAACCGGTCTGATTCCAATCATTCTTCTGAGCCACAGTATTGATCGCAGCCGCAACCTGACACATAAACCAACACCGACGCTGACAGGGACGATTGAGAATTAAGGCATGTGCCTTCAGGCTCCTGGAATCTTGTCGAATCCTATCCAGTCATCAACCAGACAAGGCCACTTCGAAACTAATGGGTAGCCCCCGGTCAGAAGTGGCCGGTCACCGCGATATACGCACCGTCAAGTACAGCATCGGACTCAAAATCATCGATGTCTTCCACCTCAAGACCCAGCCTGCGGAAACCACCCTGAATACCAATATCCAGCAGCGGAATCAGATCGAACTCAAGTTGAACATAGGCTTCAACATCAGTCAGGTTATTGCCACTGAAAGCTATGACATTGCCTCGCGCACCAACGGACAACCCGGTAAAAGGCAAATCAAAGCGCGCATGCGCATAACCCATGGGCAACACCTGATCGATATCGACACGATCCGACAGCCCGTTTTCCACACCGCCCTGGCGAACTGAAACAAATCCGTCGATCCGACGCGCAGTGACGCCGAGATCAAGCGATACCCAGTTATCAAGCACTTCGTAGTAAAGGGTACCGTCGAGCGATGTCAGATCAAATTCTGCATCCACCTCACCGGTAATAGTGATTGATCCAAGCAATGTACCGCTGGCCGAATCAGAAGAGCCTGACCAGGTCACTGGTGTGGTACGCAGTTGAAAATTAGGTACCAGCGGAATCGGATGCTCTATCGCAGCAAGCAGTGACATGCTTTCGCCTTCGTCATCACTAAAGCTCGATGAAAAATCGAACGCATTCGTATTTTGACCAATAGTGCCACTCAATTCGGGTTGCCAGAGATGCGCACTGCCATGCAGCCCGAAAATAGTATCCGCAGACGCTGTGTTGCTAAATGCGCAACAGCCAAGCACGGTCAGCGCTCTGAGATACTGCGCATGTGTAAACCGTTTAGACACACACCTCCTGTGAACACCGGCAACGGAATTTTTCACATACGTCTCCACAGCAGTTGAGCTAAACATAGTGTTTCTGTCCATTTTTCTTTTGCAACATGCACTTTTGTATCCATTTAATGCATTTCTTTCGATCAGGTAAAGCGAACTTACACCGCAGCACCGCGCAGCTCTTCAATAAACTGGTTTGATTCCGAAATTGACTTGTTCATTTCCCGAATTAACACGGCAATGTCATTTTCAAGGGATGCGAACTCCCCTTTCAGGGATCCGATAGCCTGAGCATTAAGGTTGTGTTTCAGGAACAGGACATTATCACGGAACGTACGCAGAACCGGCTGCATGCTCTCTTCTGACCGACGCATAGTAGACAACATACCACTGTAGCGCTGACGCGTATCACGTAGCTGTGCTGTACTGCTGCGTTTAAACTCCGGGTTACTGTATTGATCTATTTCGCCTTCCCACTCTTTAAAGAGTGCTGACGCCACCGACTCGACACTGTTAATACGGTCTGTCACAGATTGCGCTGCCGCCTGACTGTCTTCGTACTCCGAGCTCAACTGGTCGTAGGCCCGCTTCAGATCAGTATCCTGCAACGCGACAATCGAACCAAACTGTTCCAGCGCATCTTTGAATTCTTCCTGGGCATCTTCCTGCGAATCGCGGGTTTTTTCCACCCGGGACACAAGGATATCGCGCTTGTGAACTCCTGCCTTATCAAGGGTATTGTAATAAGCAGTCGCGCAACCAGCCAATAGCGATGCGAGTACTACGATTATCAAAGCTCGTATTTTCATTGCTAAACCTGTTAATTCCGAACCAGTCAATTTTACACCATGCGAGACCTTTGAACACGCCCCGGCTGATTGTCGAACCAGTTACCAGACTGATAAGACACCTGAGTTTTCGATATTAGCCATGAATCCGAAGCAATTGTCTGACCTCATCCAGCATTCGATCCGCGAGCAGCCTGTCAATTGACCGCAGTTGATCCGCGAAACCCAGACAACCTCCGATGCCACCAGTATGTATAAAAATTGTGTCTGCTGAATCCCTTTGCATGAATCGATCGCTGTGTATGCCCGGCAGATCACCGTCTGCAGCTTCTGAATCAATCAGAGCTCTGAGCGCCTTGGCGTTGTAGACGGGATCGAGAATCACTCCCGTTGTGTCGTGTACAGTGAGCACAAATTCAAGCAGTGCGCTGTCGGTTTTGCCATACCTTGGTGGACTGGCAGCTTCCAACAACTGCCAGTCAACATCAGAGTCCGGGGATAACCATCCACTAATCTGGCTTCGCAATCTATCGTCCTGCACCACCGGCACACCTGTTATCAGTTGCCCGGTCGCAGAGCCATTGATAACACCTGCCATCGTTGCCCCAGTCCCTACCGCCAAAGCAATACGCGCAGGGAGTTTATCTGCGTACATATTAATACGCTCAACAATTGCCTCACATCCCTCTACAGCGAGAACATTCGAACCCCCTTCAGGCAGCCATCCATCACAACCCAGCTGTGCCATCAGTTGCTTTACATAAACATCGTTATGTCGGTTGCGGTATTCAGCGCGAGATACATAGTGCACTTTCATACCGTGCTTTATCGCATCGTCCAGTAAAGCGCTACCTGATGTTTCTTCACCGCGCACTGCTGCTACAACAGATAAACCATGTGCTTCACATACGAGTGCCAATGCATGCAAATGGTTTGACCACAATCCGCCAAAACTTAAAACAGATGTACAGCCACGCTGCTTCAAAGCCTGTAGATTTTTGGTCAGTTTGAATTGCTTATTACCGCAACCACACGGAGTTATGCGCTCTGTTCGAAAAATGCGAATTACGTCATTAAACGGTGTCAGTAGGATCGTTTTATCAGTCACTCCTATCATGCCTGCAGCTCAGGCATCACTTTAAAAAACAATACGTTTCCACCATGTGTTGAAGCCCTATCACAGCAATGTCAGGCAGGTTGTAACTAAAGATACCCACGTTAAGCCGATAACCGCTCATCCTTTTTGTGGCGGTCAGTGCAATCGCTAAGTGAAAACGTGAACCATGACAAACCTTGATAGAAGAACATTCCTGAAAAATTCGGTAGCTGTGGCACTAAGCAGCTCGATGTTTGCCGTGGGCACGGACGCTTTTGCAGCCCGAACTCCTGATAACAATCTACAAACGTTTCTGCAAGGCGGAAAACGCTCGTTGGGTGGCATAACCTTACGCCATAAGGAAAAATTAAAACGTATTTACGCCGAGCGCAACTACATACCCGTTTGGTCGGTTAATGGTCAATACACCAATACGAGTCGTGCAGTACTTAGAAAACTCGAAAACTCATCGCTGTTAGGTCTGCAACCGTCTCACTACTATACACAAGTCCTTAATAGCTGGCTTCATCTGCAGGAACCACAATCATCCATACGGCTTGAGTTGC
Organism: uncultured Granulosicoccaceae bacterium; assembly: GCA_964649465.1. Classification (GTDB taxonomy): domain Bacteria; phylum Pseudomonadota; class Gammaproteobacteria; order Granulosicoccales; family Granulosicoccaceae. Next base: position 8,385 of record CAZYRP010000159.1, read on the forward strand.
TTTTAACAGATGCTCTGTACGAGTACTTCGACAACCTGGCCAACGGCCAGATCGATGAGAAACCTGGCGATGACAAAAGCTGGTTTGTAAAGCAAGCTAAAACAGATGTTCACAACTATGCGTTGAATTTTTTTCGTGGCGATGCATCGTTCCGGGAAACCATCGACAGCCTGCAACCGCACCATCAACGCTACACCGGATTGCTGCTGGCACTGCAGGAACACCACAGCATATACGCTAATGGCGGCTTCCAGCTGGTAGGATCAGGACCAACCCTCAAACCCGGTATGCGTCATCCCAGGGTTTCACAGCTTCGCACCCGCCTTATGCAGTCCGGCGATATAACCGCATCGTACGCGGATTCACCAGACCACTACGATTGGTTACTTGAAGAGGGATTAAAAGCGTTTCAACAACGCCACGGTCTCGAAGCTGACGGTTTACTCGGTGGTAAAACACTGGAAGAACTCAATGTTCCTATAGAGCACCGGATCGCACAAATCGAAGTTAACCTGGACCGCTGGCGCTGGTTACCGAGCGACCTTGGTGAAAGCCACCTGACTGTCAATACCGCAGGCTTTGAGATGGATGTTGTACTGGGTGGTTATAGCGCACTAAGCATGAACGTGGTGGTTGGTAAGCCTGAACACCGAACTCCAATTTTTTCTGACCAGATGGAGCATTTGGTATTCAATCCGTCATGGCATGTGCCGGTCAGCATTACCAAAAACGAATTGCTACCAAGAGAAAGAGAAAACCGCGGCTACCTGGACAATAAAAACTTCGTCGCTGTTTCTCTGTCAGACAAAAGCTCGACAGCAATTGCGAACTTATCTGCGAGTGATCTGGAGACTTCTAGCTTCATTTCAAAGTATCGTTTACAGCAGTTGCCCGGAAAATCAAATGCCCTCGGCAGCGTTAAGTTCATGCTGCCGAACCAATACAGCATTTACCTTCACGATACCAATGCAAAAAGCCTGTTCGAAAAGACAAGTCGTGCCTACAGCCACGGATGTGTAAGAGTCGAAGACCCACACCAGCTCGCCAAAACAATATTGGCGTATGATGGACACAACGCTGACAACATTGACTCTATTCTGGAATCTGGCAAGACCAAAACAATCAACCTGCACTCAGCGTTGCCAGTACACATGACCTATCAGACCAGCTGGGTAGACGAATCGGGCAAGCTCAACTTCAGAAAAGATATCTACAATCACGATACCCATGCGATCCAAAAGTACCAGTACCAGCGACCGCGGCAGGCAAAAAGAGAAACAGAGGTGTTGAGCCAGATCGGCAGATATGCCAGTAATGAGTCTTAGGATGTACTCGTAAGGGTATCGCGCCAGAGTACAAATGCGATCGTGGCTTTTAGCGCTGCAACGCGTAAACAATTTAACGGCAGATGAACCCACCGCCAGAACTGGCGGTGCCCGCCCCGGTTCAGTCATCAAAGTTAACTCTTCTAGTTTAGAATGCCCTCCAATTGAGGATTTCCCGGCGCTGACTGTCAGGCACTCCAGCTGACAAACCGCAGAACCGTTTATTACCCATCCGGGTACCACCAGCCCGGGGCAGGGCCTGTAAAATACTATTTTCCTCTCTGCCCTGCCCAACCTTGCACTGTCGTCGCAGTGAATCAACAATCCTCCGTTAAAACCCCTGAATCAGCTAACGCATCGGTTTATACTGCCACGCGTTTAGTGACTAATTTACCGGGGAAAGCATGGCAGGCCTCTCAACCCATATTCTGGATACAAGCGCAGGCAAGCCCGCCGACAACGTGAAAATTGAATTATTCATGGGCGATCAGTCGGCACCTGTGTGCACCTGTATTACTAATTCAGACGGACGCACCGATGAGCCGCTGATTGCAGCCGGCCAGTTAAAAACCGGAGCCTACGAACTAAGATTTCATGCCGGAGACTATTTTCGCGCAAACCATTCCGGAGCCGCTCACAATGCCAATAGCAGCGATGATTCGACGGTTCCGTTTCTGGATGTTGTAGTGATCCGGTTTGGCATCGGTCATACTGATCAGCACTATCATGTACCGTTGTTACTCTCGCCCTTCGGCTACACGACCTATCGCGGCAGCTGAGCAGCTGCACGAAAAATTAATTTTAACAACTACTTGTCCATCGGAGACAAAGAATGTCTGACTTAGAAAATATCATTAACGAAGCATTTGAACGGCGTGCTGATATCTCGCCCGCAAGCGTTGATGCGGAGACCAAAAAAGCGGTAGAGCAAGCAATTGAGCTAATCGACAATGGCAAAGAAAGAGTCGCCGAACAGCGTGGAGTCGGTGACTGGAAGGTTAACGAATGGCTTAAAAAAGCCGTATTGCTGTCGTTCCGAATTCGAGACAACGAACCAATGCCTGCCGGTGGCTTCACCCAGTTTTACGATAAAGTAGACAGCAAGTTTACTCATTACTCGGCTCAACAATTCGCAGACTCAGGTGTGCGAGTGGTACCACCCGCCGTCGCCCGCAAAGGATCATTCATCGCAAGTGACACGGTACTGATGCCTTCTTACGTAAACATCGGTGCATACGTCGACAGCGGTACAATGGTTGATACCTGGGCCACAGTGGGCTCTTGCGCACAGATAGGTAAGAACGTTCATCTGTCCGGCGGTGTGGGCATTGGTGGCGTACTGGAACCACTGCAGGCGTCCCCCACCATCATTGAAGATAACTGCTTCGTCGGTGCACGCTCTGAAGTGGTTGAAGGCGTGATAGTCGAGGAAGGTGCGGTAATCTCTATGGGTGTCTATATAGGCCAGAGCACACGTATCTATGATCGCGAAAACGACGAAATAATTTATGGCCGAGTACCCGCGGGTTCAGTTGTGGTGTCAGGTAACCTGCCTGCTGAAAACGGCAAATACAGTTTGTATTGTGCAGTGATCGTTAAAAGAGTGGATGAAAAAACTCGAAGCAAAGTCGGTATTAACGAACTGCTTCGAACCGTCGACTAAGCAGCACAATCAAATACACCCAAGTAAATTAACCCAGGGAATAAACCCAGGCAGAACCATGGCTACCATACTCTACGGCATCAAAAACTGTGACACCATAAAGAAAGCGCGCCGGTTTCTGGAACAACATAAAGTGGAGTATACGTTTCACGACTACCGTGTTGACGGCACCGACAAAAAGCTAATCTCTGCCTGGGTTAAGAAGCACGGCTGGGAGACTGTGCTGAACAAGCGCGGTACTACCTGGCGTCAGCTGGACGACAAAACCAAAGCATCAACCAATGAAAGCAATGTAGCTGATCTGCTGGCACAACACCCCGCAATGATCAAGCGACCGGTACTGGCTAACGGCAAAGAATCACTGGTCGGGTTTTCAGAAAGCACCTACTCTGAAATTCTGGGGCTCTGACCGTTACGTCAGCTAATGACTTCGACTATAAGCGCAATAGAAAAATCGCTAATTGCAAAGGGCAACGCGAAAATTGCCGAGCACGCAAAGACTTTCTTTAAAACCGGCCAGGGTGAGTACGGTGAAGGCGATAAATTTATCGGTTTGCGTGTACCGATACTTAGAGAGACAGCCAGGAAATATCGCGACAAACTGACGCTCGAAGAAATTATAGAAATACTGCACAGCGATTGGCACGAAGTACGATTGTTCGCACTTATCGCGATGGTAGATTTCTACCAGCGAGCCGATGAAAAAAATCAAAAGCGCACAGTCTCATCCTATCTGAAAAATAAGCGCTATATAAACAATTGGGATCTGGTTGATTCTTCTGCTTATCAAATCATCGGCGCATGGCATCACAACAGAGATCGCTCAACGGTCGATAAACTGGTGAGAGCGAAGCATCTGTGGAGCAGACGAATCGGAATGATGTCGACGTTCTACCATATCCGGCAAAACGACCTTAACGACACCTATCGTTATGCAGAAATCCTGTTAAAGGATAAAGAAGATTTAATACACAAAGTATCTGGCTG
>CAZYRP010000160.1:0-12327 GCA_964649465.1 uncultured Granulosicoccaceae bacterium
GCCTCTATTCTTTGATCCCTCTTTTTATTTCTCCTAACTACTGCACTTGTTCCTGCGTGATGAGACTCATTCGCCTCATCACGGTTCCCACTGTAGTTTCGAATTGAGAAAAATACAACACTTGTATCATTTATTATCCATTTTGTTTGTTTAATGCAACACCCATCAGAAATATAAATAAATTCATTAAATACAATAGGTTAATTGATTTATTCATTTTTACGCAGAGGTGTAAATAACCACTGTGTAACATAAATGACACATTTTGTATTGATAAATCACAGAAATAGACTACGCCGGGCCATAAAATACGAACCGCAAAGCTGTCATCCTGCGCGCCGTTCAGAAAAGCTATGACTATCAATTCTGCGCACAACACAACAACGAAACTATTCCTGAACTGATAAAGGAGATGTTGCCGAGCAGACGATTAGTAGCGAGTATTTATTTAACGGTGGGAAACTGAAAGGAATTTACATCGTGGCGCAGAGTATTGCGCGCTGGAAATTGAACGGTATTCTGAGAGCATACTTAACATTAAGTCGACGCAGTACGGCCTGCAGTGAATCAGGCGCATATATGACATCTGCCGGCACCAGGACCGACAGACGTCTTTGTTTTCTAGGTTCGAGAAGTCACTTCGAGCAGATGATAACCAAACTGTGTTTTCACCGGACCATGAACCTCACCAACAGCCTCATTGAATACAACCTTATCAAACTCAGGCACCATCATACCTGGACCAAACGAACCAAGATCTCCGCCTTGCTTACCTGAGGGGCAAGACGAATGTTCAGCTGCCAGAGCAGCAAAATCACCGCCATCAGTAATTTGCTTTTTTAAATCCAGACATTTGTCTTCTGAATCGACGAGGATGTGCCTTGCAGTTGCTTGCGACATGAATTATCACCTTAATAACTTTTGTTGAGTGAATAGATTAACTACTAAATACTTAAATACTGCCGGATCCTGATCTTTGGGCCTGCCGAAAATTCAACAAGCCAGTAACGAGGACGGGAACACCTAAGATTTACGACATTCCAGGCTTCCATACACCTGATGCAGACTGCATTTGCTCGGACTTTTGACGCGTCACATCCGCGGCAACCTGACCGGCAAACGCCATCAACTCTTCCAGCACTTCTTGCTTTTGCGGTTCGGACATCTCTTCCTGACCAAGTAAAAAGCCCACAATGGCACTTAAGTATTGGGAAGCGACCCCCGGATCCTGCGCCGCCGGATCGTGCTCTGAAAGCACATTTCTGACATCGTTAACAATTTTTCCGCTAAGTTGAAGTTGGGACATACGGTGTGCTGGTAAGCTAGAGAGATCGCTAGCGTAACAGATATACCCCCGGCTCTGGTATCAGCAAATAGCCCAACGCACAGCTCGCCATTACAGTCGAACAAAAATTATCCTCAATAAATATGGAAAAACCACAATGAGTGTTCAGAATCTGATTAAGGCAAAAATAGAAACAGCATTGCAACCCTCTGTACTTGAGGTTGAAAACGAAAGCCATATGCATAGCGGGCCGGCAGCCGAGTCCCACTACCGTCTCGTTATCGTCAGCGAAGAATTTGCCGGCAAAAACCTCCTGGCACGACATCGAACTATAAACAAGTTGCTGGCTGAGGAACTCAGCGGCGGCGTCCACGCGCTTGCAATGCATACCTTTACAGCAGAAGAGTGGACTGAAAGAGGTGAATCAGCAACACCTTCACCAGCGTGCCGAGGCGGGTCAGCAGCCAAGAGCTAGCGGACTAACCCTTCTCTTGAAGACCAAGCTGCAAAACAGGCGGTTCTTTCATGCGTTCATTTATCCGCGAGACGGATCCGTCTCGCAACAACCATTCAGACACTACGGTATTGAATATAACTGATTGAACGTAGTTACGAGTTTCATCGAAAGGGATAGTTTCTACCCACAGGTCAATTGCTAAAGGTCTGTCTTCAATCCACCGTTTAACCCTTGATGGGCCAGCATTGTATGCGGCGGCCGCAAGTGCGATATTGCCATCAAACCGACCCAGGACATAATTAAGATACTTAGTTCCCAGCTGAATGTTTAACTCACTCTCAGTCAATTTCCAGCTGGGCGCTTTTACACCAAGTGTTTCACCCACTTGCCTGGCAGTGGCGGGCATTAACTGCATCAGACCTATAGCTCCGGCTGATGATTTTATATCTGAAATAAAGCGGCTTTCCTGACGCATCACCCCATAGACAAATTCACGCGGCACATTGAAACGATCCGCCATCCTGCGAACAACTTGCCCGTGCGCCGCTGGAAACATCAGCGCCAGCGCACCCGACTCTCCAGCTGTATTCGCTGCATCAAGCGCACGGTCATACCAACCGACAGATTCAGCGAGGTAAGCCGCTGCCAGAAACCTGGCTTTTGGGGATGACTTCAGCGCACGATTCCATTCGCGCCGACCCTCCCATGGCAGATCGACCAAAAAATACTCAACGGCTTTTGTGATTGCAGGTGATTTTTTCAGCTTTTGCAATTCCGCTTCGTTCACCAACGGTGACGAAGTTTTTATAGAGTAGTCTTGCTGTAATTTGTCTGCGGCAAGAAAACCGTAGTATTCAAACTCACCGGCAATGCTTTTATACATTCTGGCAGCTGCTGCTCTAAATCCCTGCGCTTCAGTGCAACGTGCCCGCCAGTATTGCCATCGTGTCTGAGCTTGCTCTTCATTTGTGAGCTTATCCAGCTGTGCGATGCACTGCTTCCAGTCGCCGTCTTGTAATGCAAGTCGGATGCGCCAATAACGAACATCCCGATCGGCAACAACACCGGCCAATAAAGCCCCTGCTTCTGGCATACTGCGTTTTGCCGCCAACACCGCGTATCTGGCGAGTGTTTTTTGAATACTCGCATCGCTGAACCCAAATCGTTTAGCGCCGGTACGCCAGAACTCACTGGCAGCGAGCAAATCTTTTTGCGCCCAGCGTCGCATCAACATTGTCGCTATTTCCCGATGGTGAATGCTTTCGCCGCGCATTACTTTAGATCGCAGCAACTCTTCCGGCTGATCAGCACCATCGATCCAGGCTTGCACAATACGACCATCACGCCGATTGAAGTATTTCAACATCTGCTGCGCTGATTTCAGCTCGCCGCGTTTGATTAACGCGACAGTTCGACGCCAAAGCGCACCAGTCGGGACATCAGGTACCGCCGAGAGCAGTGTTGAAAAAGCTTGATCACAATTTTTTGTATGCCGACCGACATCAACCCAGAGATCACGACTGGACTTGGTGAAGCGTTTGGGCGAACCATTTTTAAATCCGGACAAGAGATCATCACACGGGTGAACAGGCACATTTTCGCCTGCAGATGCTTTGTGGTAATCCTGCCAGCGAGATAACTCGACACTCCGATTTTTTATCGCACCCAGCAAGCGCCGATGCAGCCGTTGATCCTGTTGGAACCCCGCCACCTGACTCAGAAAATCAGCAGGAACTGATGCTGAGTCAATCGTCTTTCTGAGTAAAAGATAGTCGAAGTACTCTTTCAGCGGATAGCCTTTAAGTTCTTCACTGCGTGCAGCGACATTTTCAATCTCGCCGGATTGAAGCAACTGTGTAAGTTCGAGAAATATTTCCCGCTGTATGCGGTGGCGCTCCAGAATGGAACTTCCGTCAGCCTGAACCAGGTGGAGTGGACTCATCAATACAACAAGAGTTATAAATTTAATCAGTCGAGCGGGCATCTGGTCTACTTGTAACGAATTTTAGCTGACAAGCCTTGCCTATACAGCTTACGCCAAGGTTCGAGAAAGAGCTTAACAAAAAATGATTGTTGATTAAGGCACTGGCTAACCAATGCGCGGGTTGATTAAGGCAATATAAAACCTTTAAGTTACACCATTATCAACACATGCAACGCATACTAAAAATCATGAAAAAAAGATTGATAAAACAAACACCAAGACATTTAGATTAGTCCAGTCAGGATTTGTTTATAATGATTTTTTGTATTTGCTAAATCTGCAGCGCGTGACAGTCTAACAGCATTGGAAAATTTGTGTTCTCTATAACCCGTTCAGAAAATCCGATAATCGACATTGGCGCAAACCTCACACATGAGTCTTTCAACGATGACTTTGAAGCAGTTACTGAACGTGCCCGACAAGCAAACATCAGCCACCTGATCATTACCGGATCAGACACCAAAGACAGCACAAAAGCGATAGAACTTGCGACAGCAAATACCGAATTATTCTCAGCTACTGCAGGCATCCATCCACATCACGCCGATCAATATTCAACCAGCACTCATCAGGAATTAGAACGTTTATTGCAATTTGATATAGTCAAAGCAGTCGGTGAAACCGGCCTCGATTTCTTTCGTGATATCTCACCGCGCGATCAGCAAATAGAGAGTTTTCTGGCGCACCTGACACTTGCAGAAAAATTCAACAAACCCCTGTTCCTGCATCAGCGTCAGGCACATGACACTTTCCTTGGAATCCTGAAAGAACAACGCGATTCAGTTGGAGAAGTGGTCGTACATTGCTTTACTGATACTGCTGAAGCATTGCAGGACTACCTGGAGCTGGATTGCTATATCGGCATTACCGGATGGATTTGCGATGAACGCAGAGGTGCTCACCTTCTCGATTGCGTTAACTCCATTCCGTTAAACCGGCTAATGATTGAAACAGACGCACCCTACCTGATGCCGCGCAACTTGAGGCCAAAACCCAAAACACGTCGCAACGAGCCCTGCAACCTGCCAGTGGTGCTGGAAGCCATTGCATCAGCAAGGACAGAATCCGTCGAACAGCTGGCACGCGCCAGCACCGAGAATGCAATCAGGTTCTTCGCTCTCCAGCAATAACACGCCAGCAATTACATGCCAGCAATTACATGAGATAGCACCACCTCCCGTCACTGAGCGCTACTCTTTCGACGCCATAGCGACGGTATAGACCGGCCCCTGCTTAAGCTTTTTGTAATTGCCAAAAAATTCTGTGAAATTCCGTTTAACGAATTGCCTGAGCCCGTTGATAGTCACGATATAGCAACATCCTCCGGATTTGAGTTTTGCATGGATGTCGTTAAACATCAGCGTGTACAACTCTTTACCAGACTTAGCAGGCAGATTCGTGACAATCAGATCAAAGTCCTGCTCCTCCACCTGATTTAGACCGTTACTAAGAAATATGTCTGTATTGGATAGGTTGTTAATCGATGCGTTCTTCCGGCAATACTCGATCGCGACATAGTCTTTATCTATCATCGTCACAGAGCCGTCAGGGCACAAAGATGCGAGGGTCAGCCCCAGGGCACCGTAGCCGCAGCCGACATCCAGACACCGGCTGTCGTCCGCAATTGTCAGATGGTCGAGCAACAAGCGACTCCCCAGATCTATTTCTCTGGGCGAAAATAGCCCCCAGGTTGTATGAAAAGTAAGCAACTGTTGACGAAGTGTTTCCGAGAACACGATATCGCGCCTATACTTCTCCAACTCGGCAGGTGTTGGCAGTGGAATCATTACAATATCTCGGTGAACTATTGCATAATTATCGCAGCAGCTGGGGCCGAACCTCAAACAAAGCGGAGCTACCCTAATCCCACCTACCGGGCGTAAACCAATTGGCTCACCTACCGGTGATACCAATTGGCCTGCCTATCAGGCGGATAGCAATCGGGCACAGGGAAAAGCCTGACAGGTAGCATGTGTACGGATACTTTCGGCCGGTACAGCAATGACAAAATTCAATACTAGTGGACTTTACTCATGCGGTTAATTTTACTCGGCGGCCCAGGGGCCGGAAAGGGGACTCAATCCGCTTTCATCGCCGAGAAATACTCAATTCCAAAGATCTCTACCGGAGATATGCTGCGAGCTGCCATCAGAGCCAAAACCGAGATTGGCCACCAGGCTAAAGTTCTGATGGATAAGGGCGAGCTCGTACCGGACGACATGATTATCGGGCTCGTTAAAGACCGAATAGCCCATCCGGACTGCAAACCCGGGTTCCTGCTCGATGGCTTCCCCAGAACTATTGGTCAGGCAGAGGCCTTAATGCAGGGCGGTATCAGTATTGATGCAGTTATTGAAATTGGCGTCAACGACGACGAAATAGTCAATCGCATCAGTGGTCGAAGAGTACACCCGGAGTCAGGCCGTACTTATCATATTGAATTCAATAAACCGGAAAAAGAAGGCGTCGATGATGTCACCGGCGAACCATTGATTCAACGCGAGGATGACTCAGAGGAAACGGTCAGACATCGCCTTGCCGTCTATAGGAAACAGACCGAACCACTGATCAGTTTCTACAAAAACCTGAGTGAGAAACACGGCGATGCTGCACCTGAGTTTATATCGCTCAAGGGCGTAGGCAAGGTCGAGGATATCCGCGATTCAATACTAGCGTTATTAGAAGATATTAACGACGCTGTTTCGTAAATAACCTCATAAGAAACCAATAAGAAGGGGCCATTAAAGGCCCCTTCTTATCTTTACTGTTATATCAATTTGGCTGGCAATACCGTTTTGCCAGTTTGAATTTAACGCAATTTCACGTCTAGTGAATCCAGTGTTTCCATTGTCACACCACCACGCGCCAAACCAGCTGATCTCTGATAACCCTCCACGGCACTCAGTGTTGAACTACCCAGCACACCATCTATATCTCCAGGGTTAAAACCTTTTGCCTTCAGCGCTTGCTGCAAGCTGGCGATGATGTCCTGGTTGACGTTTGTTTCGCACAAAATCGGTTGCCAGCTGAGCCTCTCTGAACCAACTTTAACGCGCTTGGTTACCGTTTGAAACTCGACCGGTAAGCTCACACGCTGCTCACGTGCAGGCTCGACCATCTTGCGAACTCTGATCGTGCTGAATGTTGCAGGTTGCGTTGATTTTTTTACTTCGGCTGGCTTATCAACCACCTGCTTGCGCACTGTCTTGAAAACCGCCGGCACATCGACAGACTGGGTTGATGCTGGAGTTTTCACGATGGTGCGGGAGATAGTTTTGTAGGTCGCAGGCTCTACCACCAGACACAGGATTTCACCGGTTGTATTGTCGATTTTTTCAATTGGACCACGGCCTTTTTTCCAGACCGTCTGCTCAGGTCGGTCAAGCACACGTTCTGTAACGGTATCGTATACGGCAGGCACCGGCACCAGCCGTGTGCTCGCAGGTTCAACCATCACCCGCTCTTCAACCCAACGATATACTGCAGGCACAACCGTTAGCGTCTCAGATGCTTCTTTCGACAAAATGCGTTCTTCAACCCATTCAAATTTGGCAGGAACAATGGTGACCTTCTCACTGGCCTCGCGCTTTACGACCTTTTCGCTAATGGTGTCGTACTTGGCAGGAACCAGCACCTTTGCGTAGCATTCGCCCGGTTTTGCGTCAGGCGGGTAAAGGCTGAGGTCGCCATTGCTGACATCCTGAGACTCAGCGACACCTGTGGCAAAAAGTGCGAATGCGAGGGAAGTACCTATCTTATGAAACTTGGAAGACATATCAACAATCTCTTAATGGTTGTTTTCGGCGCTGTGTAGTTCACAATTCTAATGTTGCGATGCTGTTATTTGCATTATGTCTCAAATCTTACCAGCTTGTCACCTCGTATCAAATTAATTTCAACTTGATTCAGTTTTATAACGCTCTCATGCGCGCAAACGCCTCGGAATCCAGCAGTTCACCGGTTTCCAGGTCAATTTCCGGGTACTCCAGTCCGTGCTCATCACAAAATTCAGCCTCGCGACGGCGATACCATTTGAATAGCGTCCTGTTATAAGTGGCTGGATCGAGGCGGCGTGCAGAGTAGAAACCTTCAGCATCGCGTTGCCTTTGTGCCTCAGTCAAAACTATCGCTGCCGCTACCGAGACATTGTAGGATTCGACCATACCCTGCATAGGGATACTCACATGGTCATCTGCAAGCGATGCTGCTTCCTCACTAACGCCAAACAATTCAGCACCAAAGAGCACTGCAGTTTTCTTACAATAATCAATATCCCGGAAGTTACCGGATCGATCGCTCTTATGCACTGCGACAATTCGGAAGCCTTCATTCTTAACCAGTTCCATCGCGGTATTGATATGGCTGTGCACGCTGACATCCAGCCATTTATCACTGCCCATCGCAATACCACTACGCGCTCTAAAATCTTCATTCTCGCGCATCACTGCATGCAAACTGAACACACCCGCAGCATCACACGTTCGCATAACAGCAGAAACGTTGTGAGGTTTGTGCATGTGATCAGTAATTACAGCAAGATCTGGCTGTCTCTTCTCGAGACATGCCTTAATTTTATTAAACCTTTCTATAGTCACAGCTGGTCCGTCACGGTAGAAGTCTGAGTAGCGAGAACGTGCCATGGCGGGGACCCATGGATTATGAGTTCAGATACGATCATTTGAGATAATAGAAAACAATGATCCGTCGTGGCGTGCTCTTAGTATCAAAGCAGAGGTCCTGCCGCGCAGGCCCCTAACCTTCAATTACTTCCCGCAATGCGTGATGAGTTGCCTCCGGTTTTTCGGACATCATCATATGGCCACAATCCGGCAAACATATTTCGCGGGCATTTGGAAAAGCAGCCAGCAGCTCGATCGTGTTTCTCCTTGGTGTCATCTGATCCTGCTCTCCAAGTATCAAACCAACAGGACAAGAAATTTTAGCCGCAGTATCAAGACCCACCTTGTACTCGTTACAAGCATTGAGCCCCGTAAACAAAACACCGTCATTTGCACTTTCAAGTATGCGTTCAGCCAACAGCTGCGCTGAAATACCGGCAACCGGGTTGCTGCCAATCTGCGAACCGAAACTATGACCAAACAAAGAAATCATATCGATAGCGGATTGATCATTTGCGCGCGCAGCATCAAGCAGGGGGTCACCCACAACCATCGGCACTGCAGTACCCAGCATCGCTAGTCGTTTAACGTTCGGTAGCAGCAATGCCGCTTCCAGAGCAACCAAAGACCCCATGCTATGGCCAACAACATTTACCGAGTCTGCAAGATCCAGTTGCGATACAACTTCGCTAACAAATTCGGCATTCTGTTCAATGCTCGCCAGAGCTTGTCCACCGGAAAGTCCGTGGCCGGGAAGATCCAGCGCGACAACGTTATAACCTGCCTTAGCCCAATACCTCGCCATCAGCGTCCAGACGGTGTGATTCATGCCTGAACCATGAATGAATACAATGCTGTCGCGTCCGGATTGATGCAATTCACCACCGGTATAAACATAAACCTCTTGCCCTGCACATTGTATCTTCATAGCTGAGGCTCTTTTTTTGCGGCCTTCTTTTGCGATGATTGCTTTCTTTGCGACGCTTTCAAGGCAGCCGACAAGTCACTGATAAGATCGCGTTGATCTTCAAGACCGATAGACAACCTCACCAGCCCCTCTGAAATACCGGCCTCCTGCAATGATGCTGCGTCCATTCTGCTGTGGGTCGTACTGGCCGGGTGAATAACGAGCGACTTAGCGTCACCAACATTGGCAAGATGTGAAAACAAGCTAAGCTTTTCAATAAAACGCCTGCCTGCATCACGTCCACCCTTCAACTCAAAGCTGAATACTGCAGTGGATCCATTCGGAAGTAACTTTGCTGCAAGCTCTCTGTCTGGATGATCAGGCAACTCAGGATAGGCAACACTCGCAACCGCTTCATGCGACGCCAGAAACTCTACCACTGCACGGGCATTTTCAATGTGGCGCTCCATACGCATGGATAGCGTCTCACAACCCTGCAACAAATAAAACGCATTGGCCGGGCTCATACTGGCACCGAAATCACGCAGCCCTTCCTTTCTTGCCCGCATAGCGAATGCACTTGGACCAAACTCTTCAACGAAGTTCATTCCATGAAAACCATCGTACGGCTCAGACAGTTGCGTAAACTTACCGGACCTGGCCCAATCAAATCGACCAGAATCAATCACACACCCGCCTACCGCCACACCGTGGCCACCAACAAACTTGGTGAGTGAGTGCACAACGATATCTGCACCATGCGACATCGGTCTTATCAGACACGGAGGTGTCAGGGTTGAGTCAAGGACCAAAGGTACGCTGGCGCTATCAGCTATCTTTGATATCTTTTCAATATCGAGTACTTCGCAACCGGGATTAGCGACAATTTCTCCGAACAACAGCTTTGTATTGTCACGTATTGCATCCTGCCATTGCTGCGGATCCTGCGGATCGACAAAGGTAGTTTCAATACCAAAACGTGGCAGCGTATACGCGAGCAGATTGTGAGTTCCACCATACAGCGCGCGCGACGCAACAATATGCGATCCAGCACCAGTCAACGTAGTGATCGCCAAATGGATGGCCGCCATACCACTCGCCGTACAAACCGCCCCCACACCTCCTTCAAGAGCTGCCATGCGCTCCTCAAGTACCGCAACTGTCGGGTTGGAAATTCGCGAATAAACATGCCCCGCACGACCAACGTTAAAAAGTGACGCCGCATGTTCACTGTCCTGGAATACGAACGACGTGCTTTGGTATAGCGGTGTGGCACGCGAACCGGTAGTCGGGTCAGGACGCTGACCGGCGTGCAACATTAAAGTATCAAATCCAATATGGCGCGGCATGATGTGATCCTGAGTAATGAAAGATTTGCGGCGTTCAGCCGTACTAAATTATCGACTATATTTAAAGTATCGAAAATTAAACAGACTGTGGCGCGTTCGCAGTAGCAGAGCTTCTGCCGCGCAAGCTCCCGGTCGAGTTTATCAGATGTATTGCACCAAACGACTGGTGCAGAACGGCAAGTTATCCTACACTCGCCGCGACAGAATCACTATCGGGAATAAAATGTCTGAAGCAATCCGCAAAGTCGCAGTCATCGGTGCAGGCACGATGGGCGCAGGTATCGCAGGTTTATGTGCAGCCACCGGCGTTGACGTCGTTCTGCTTGACTTACAAACCGAAACAGCACAAAAAGCAATCGACCGGCTGACTTCAGGGAAACGACCGGCAATCACGCAAGATCAGGCAAAGCTGATCACCGCAGGATCACTGGAAAGTGATTTGAATTCCATCAACGACTGCGACTGGATCTGCGAAGCGGTGGTTGAAGATCTTAAAATCAAGCGCGATCTTTTCGGCAAGCTGGAAAAAGTCAGAAAAGATGGTTCCGTGCTAACGACAAACACTTCTGGCATTCCACTTAAAGAGATCTACATGGACATGCCGGAGCGGATGCAAAAAGATATCGCTGTGACTCATTTTTTCAACCCGGTCCACCTTATGCGGCTGGTTGAACTGATACCCGGCAGTAAAACAGATCCCGATGTGATTTCTAAACTGGCGGCATTTCTATCTGGCCCGCTTGGTAAAGGTGTGGTTTACGCCAAAGATACGGTTAACTTTATTGGCAATCGAATCGGCTGTAACTGGATGCTGTCTGGTTTGCACAAAGCAGCAGACTCAGGGCTGTCAATGGAAACAGCTGATGCTCTCATGTCAAAACCTATCGGGTTGCCACCAACTGGTTTATACGGACTCATCGATTTAATCGGTCTCGATGTAATGGATTTTGTCGCTAAAAATCTTGAAAAAAATCTACCGGCCAATGATGCAGGTCGAGAATTTTTAAAGATGCCAGCTGCAGAACTTAACATGCTCAAAAATGGACAGCTCGGACGCAAAACCGGTGGCGGATTTTACAAACTGATCAAGTCAGAGACAGGCGAAAAATCAATGGAGGTATTTGATCTTTCATCCCAGTCCTGGAGACCAATGTCCCCGGCATCGCTGGACACCGAACACCAGAATATTAAAACTCTGATGTTCAGTAATGACGCTGAAGGTCAATTTGCATGGGACTTAATGAGCTCAACACTAAGCTACAGCAGCTCGCTGGTGCCGGAAATTTCCAACGACATAGTAAACGTCGACCGCGCAATGCGATGGGGATTTGCCTGGGCACAAGGTCCGTTTGAAATGCTCGACGCAATCGGTCCCAAACAATTCGCAGAAAAATACGCATCCAGTGGAGGTGTGGTTGATGGCATGCTCAAAGTTTTGCTCGACAGTGGAAAAGAAACTTTCTACGCTGGCAATACTTATCTCACTACATCAGGTGAATACCAGGAGTTACCCGAAGAATAGGCACAGAGGAATAGGCACAGAAGAGTAGAAATAGCGGAAAAACTAAAGTGTATTAACTAGATCCACCTGCGATAGATAATCACCAATCCATAAACCAGTGCCTTTTCATGAAATTAGGCACCGGATAACACTGGCCAAAGTATTGGTAAATCAGGTAACGCCGTACTCTTCGGATCTTGCAGCACGCATCATATCGTAAAGGGC
>CAZYRP010000161.1:0-12316 GCA_964649465.1 uncultured Granulosicoccaceae bacterium
AAAGGTCGTCCAGAGTGATCGGTTCAATGTCACCAGTGTCGGGGTCTTGCAGCCCGTAGGCTGCCGGAATTCGTTTTTTAAACGGGTATCTAAACAGGAAAAACCTGTCTTTAATCACTGTATCCAGCGGATGTGCTCTGTAACCGGAACCTATAGCGACGTTTACAAATCGTTTTCCGTCGACTCGTGCCAGAGACAAATCCGGTGCGTAGTAGAAGCGTCGTGCACCAGCTTCGGTGCCATCTTCACCGAAATTGGCAATCACCCCACCGTCGACCAGGTCAGCTGCTGCTGAGCCATTGTTTATATCGAATCGCCAGACCCTGCCTCCCATGTCACCGACGTAGATTTGAGAAAGTAGTTTTGAGTCAGTACTGGATATTGCCAGTATGTTTGACGGGAAGCTGTACTTCATATCTGCAAAGGTTTTGTGATGACCTGTTGCGGGTTGTGTCTGGCCGATGCTACCAGTCCATATTGGTGCGCCGGTTAATGCATCAACAAAGTACAGAGCCCTGCCTACTGTATCTTCCTCCCTCTGGGTTTTTGTATCCTGCGAAGGATCATATCCACCGGTAAAAATGAGAATTTGTTGTGGTGCATTAGTGCCAATCTGGATCGTGGCAAGTTCGGGTTTTGACCAGCTTTGCCCAAGCTCACCAAAGTTTCCTGTACCACCCTTAGCGCTCCACATGTATTTAGGTTCACTTCTATCTGTAACATCCAGCGCATAGTAGTTTCGTCCTCCGCGACGCATACCAGCATACAGATAGGCTTTGTCACCATCACTCGGATCTATGTAGCCGTCGCCGTTGATGTCTTTTGTCCAAAGGGTTAAATCGCCGTCCATACCGTAAGGTCTGCCTTCTTTACGATTTACAGCTCCGTTTCTGTAAAGTGGTACCAGGTTTGACAGCAATTCGGGTGGCATAAAAGCAAAGTCCTCTGAGCCATCATCTGTATCGATGGCATGCAGGAAGCCTTCATTTGTGCCAAAGAAGACTACCGATGAAGGGTCGCTTGCTTCATCGGCTGCCGCATAATTCACTACTACAGGAGTTGAATGCAATGGATCTCCGATGTGGTTTCGTGCTTCAGCGGTATTTCCGTCACTATCATCATCTTTAACGTCAAAGCCGGTCAGCCAGTCTACAAGCAATTCAACCTCATCGTCGTTTGCCACACCCAGCAATGCCGGCGTAATTGACGGGTTGCTGTTAACAATTCTGTTTGCGTTAGCCAGTAATGATGCATTTCCCATGTAGGTGACAATGTTTCTGTCAAGCGGGTCTTGCTCGTGTGCGGCACCACCTAAAGTAACCGTGGCACCATCTGCGTCATCTGCATCACCTAACCAGAAACTTCTGGCGGTCGGTAAAAATTGCCCGGTATCGTTATCTACGGCGTTGGCGGGAGTTTGATCCTTAAGAACCGGGCCATCGAATTTGTATTTTTTCAGATTACCGTGCCACGAATCTGTGGCGGTCGGCTCGAACAGCGCAAGATAAACATCATCTCTGTGTGACAGCCTTGAGGATTGATCCAGTGTGATCGCGGGTGCAACAAATGTACTTCCACCCTCTACTACGTTTGTTACGACATCAGCCAGCGCATCGAGTAGTTCTGCGGATGTCTCAGCTTCGTAGTACTCACCCCCTCCGTCTTCGGCTACTTCCTTTATCCAGTCACTTGAAATATTGAATCCGACGGCGTGAGTTATAACATTTTGCAGACCGGGCACATCATCAGACAAGTCGTTCTCGAACATATACTTGGTAAGTTCCGGACCGCATAGTCCGGCATTGTTTAGTGTATTTACACAACTAGCCCCGTGAAGTGTCTCGATATCAGCTATCGTGTTGTCCCAGTCCGGAGGCGTACTGTTTCTTTTACCAACCCAGGGTGCCCCATCAGTCAACAACACCATATAATTTGACTGACATTCGAACTCCGCCGGAGAATCGTAGACCGGGTCTCCGCTAACAATTTCGGCATCACATTCAGGAGTGCTAAGTCTTGAATCAATACAGTGAATCGGTCTTTCCTGTGTACCGCCTGTATAAGTATCCGGATGCGACAATCTTGTTACATTATCGTCAAGAGTATTAAAATCGTGGACATACCTGTGCCTGCCATGTTTGACTGGCAACCCTGCAAAGTAACGATGCGCCTCTTCTAACGAACCAACGGTCGGGGTGCCAACAATCGTGCGAATATCTGCAAGTGCGCTCTTTATTTTTGACCGTGTATCGCCTGCAAACTCCAGAGCCGTTCTGCCCGGGATTTCATAACTTATGGTCAGAAGTGCTATTCTTTTTGCCGATTGATCCTTGGAATGGAATCTACGATAATCGTTAGCGTTGCCTCCGGATTTCTCGAAGAAAAAGGACATTCGGTTGCCTTCTTCCCAGTCGGGATCTGCAACGATGGGGTTTACCAGCGGGCTCAAGTCACGAGTCCTTACCGGTACTGTATTTCTGTTTATGAGCGGTACTGCCCAGTCGAGGCCAGTTAATTTTTCCCGTGAGCTCAGGTTGGCATTAACTTCTTCGAAACTGGCCGGATCGGTAGAATTCTCCATTGAAATATTTACTCTCAGGCTGCCACCGCCACCTGTCTCGTGGCTGTCGAATTCTATAAATGCTTTTCTTACGTTAACACCTTGTGGAATAAGCACCTCACTGAACTGAACTCCAGTCATGACATTGTTGCTAATCTCAAGCCTGTTACCGTCTAAGTCCACGGCACCAGTGGAGTAGATTTCAACGCTGTCTCCTTCAGCGCGGTCAAGTGCGAAGGTGGTTGATTTAACCGCACACCCACCGGTTTCCGGAATACCAGCTAGACGGAATTTCACTCGTAAGATGGCACCTCTACGGTTGTGTTGTTCATATCCATACATACTTCTGTAACCAGCGCCGTCAATATGCAGACTAACAGCATTCCCACCACACCAGTCGGAACGACTAACAACGGGTTGCAATAAGCTTGAGAGATCAGGGGACTGGTAAATAGAATTTTTCACCCATGCTTCTATGCCGTTCCAGGCTACGGTATTGGTGTGCCAGTTTCGTTCACTAATCGTGAATGTGCTGTCACGTGCGAATGGTTCGGCGTCTGCGACATCTTCAACTTTGAAGGTATAGTTAGCGGTAGCACCGGTATTGTGACTCGAAGTAAACACAATTTTGGCCTCCTCAATTGTCGCACCCTGAGGAATATTCAGATCACTGAAACGCATTGCGCTAATGTGATGACCAGCTGCATTGTCAGCCAGCGCTATATTTTTTTGATAAGTAACAACGTCACCCGCACTACGTTCAACTGCATCATCTTCCGGAGTGTGCACGGCAGCCTGCGCTTCAAAGATAGTATTTTCATCGCAAACTGAACCGGGGCAGGCATTCGCATTGATATCAGTGACAGGGTAAATTACCCGTCCGCCCTCTACGCCGCCAAACCTCATTACGCCGACATTTATGTTGTCTGCAGCGTCAAGCACATCCCGAACAGCGGCATTCATTCGACTAAGCCGGGTGCTATTGCCAGCAGCTGTATCGTCATCGCAGCTATGTTTTTTTTCGACGTCTCCGTTCGCACAATCAAACCACGGCATCGAGTCAGACGCGTCTAACACAAACAAAATATTTGGCTGCACGCCGGCGGACGCGGCGGCATTAAAGAAAATCTCTGTGTCATCTGCCCAGGCGGGGTGAAATACTATAAGAGTAAGAAGGGTGGAGCAAACTAGTCTAAGTGAGGATGCAATCAAAACAGTATCCATTCAGGTTGCTTCGACCGGACAACAGGTCGTATGCCCGTGAGGCATGCAAATATTGTGCTAACGTCAAAAGTCTGGTTTATAACGCAACGAGAGCTCTTAGTAAGAGCAGCGGCACTACAAGCTGGCTGCCAGTGGATAAAGAAATCAGCAAGCGGCATATTTACTCGAGTATTAAGTCCGGATTTCCGCAGTTGTGTTAAACATGTCTCTACTGGCGACATGCTTCCCATCTGTTACAGCCCCGGCACTTTGTATTGTTGTACTATGGTTCTGCATAGTTGTGTGGATTCGAACCAAAGGTGAACATAATGAAGAACCAGACTTCCCGAAAAGTGTTACCCGCAATTGCAGTGGTTGCTGCATTGGGCCTTACATCGCTGCCAGCGTTCGCTGATATCACAGGAAACTGGTTGTCAGAAAAAAATGATGAAGGCAAACAGGTATCGGTTGAAATTTTTAATTGCGGTGAAAAAATCTGTGGCAAGATCACCGAAGTACACAACTCAGACAATACTTCACTAATCGGCAAGCCAATCATTGAAAATATGAACAAAAAGGGCGACGCAAACTACTCCGGTGGTCGTATCTATGCAGCGGATGAAGACAAGTGGTACAAATCGAAAATTAAAGTCGAAGATGCTGATACCTTAAAAGTGTCTGGTTGTGTTGCGTTTATCTGCCGAAGTCAGATTTGGACCAGAAAATAATTAAGTTAGAAAAACCCGTATGCTGACACAGTGAAGTGTCGGCACGCTTCTATTTGGCAACTGGGCTCCTTGCTTTAAGTGCTTTGTTTTAAGGTTACTTTGCAGATCTGCTCTTTCTGATTTTCTTTCAGCTCTATGTTCCGGTCCACCTGGGCTTTCGTTTATCTAAGAACGCAGATAAGCCCTCTTTAAAATCGTTGCTGGTATAGCACTGAACAATTAAATCGTCGTTTTCGATATCAGCTGCTTTTTCGCGTAATCTCTTTAATCCTTCTTTGGTTGCTGCCATGGTTAATGGTGCGTGATTTTTCACTGTAGCGGCTATTTCCAGTGCGCGTTGTAACGGCTTTTGGTGTATCTCGCTGATTAACCCTATGTTAATTGCTTCTTCTGCAAGTATAAGTCGTGCGGTGAGTATTATTTCTCGTGTTCTGCCCGCGCCTAATAAGTAGACCAGTCTGGACAAATTACCGATTGAAAGACAATTGCCCAGTGTTCGTGCAATTGGAAATCCGTACTTTAGATTTGCGTCTGCAATACGTATATCGCAGCAGGCGGCGATTGCGGCACCACCGCCGGTGCATGCTCCGTGGATAGCAGCGATTGTTGGTATTGGTACAGATTCCAGTTGTCCCAGCACATAGTCCATACGTCTTTCATAATTCAGGGCATCGTCACTGCTGCTGAAATCACGAAATTTTGAGATATCGGTGCCAGCTGCAAAGGCTTTGTCACCTGAGCCTGTGATAACCAGGGCATGTATTTCGGTATTGTTGCTTAAAGACTGTGCGATGGTTGCCAGTTCATCGTACATTTCAAAGGTTAGTGCATTACGAGCCTGTGGCCGATTGAATGTCAGGGTGGCAATGCCATTGCTGACGCTATAGAGGATTTCTGTGTTTGTAGAGTTCAAAACTGCACCACCACTGTTGAGTTACTGAGCGTTATTGAATTCTACCAACTTGTGTGTACCTAACACACCTTAGTTATCAGCGTTTAAGCTCAATGTATGTGTTCGCATAGCGTTTGCCGATTTCGCGAAGCGCTGACGCGTCGAAGTGTATGCCATCAGTGGTTTGCAGACCGTCGGAACTGACACAACCCGTATGCCTGTCGCTATCGCTGTTCAATGCCAATAGGCGGCGATTAACCGGTGCCGGGTTAGCACTGGTTTTTTGGGTCTCGCCGCAAATAAACACAGGCGTGGTAGTGCTAAACCAAGGTTCCTGTCGCAGGTTGTTAATAAGCGTATAGAGTTGGTCGGGGTAGTAGTTTGGGGCCACTCTCTCAGCTGCCGTTGCAGTGACATCAGCAGTGCCCTCGTAGAGAAAATCCGTTTCTCCCTGATGCCACAGAATGCCATCGAAAGAAGTTTTGTTGCTTGCGTTAAGGGCAGTCATTGCCTTGTTGCTCAGTGAATTATAGAAGCTACTGCCTTTGCGCCATTGCCTGATTCCCGCCCCGGGCGCGGTGGCAAGTACAAAGCCGACAACGCGCCGGGAATCGAGCGCTACTAATGCCTTACCGAAATGAAGTGCAAAGTTATTGTGAGGAGTGTTGTTGGCAAATATCAGCGCGTTGTTACCCGGGTGACGTATTTGATTTGGACCGTCCCAATGCTGACGCAAATCTGCTACCTGCCACCCATCTTCGTCTGTGAAAGCAAAGACCCGGTTATTTGGTGCGTCCAGAACCGCAAGGCTGACATCGGTTGCAGCACCCTGTGCATTTGATTGGCCGGTAACCAGAATGAGATCTGTCAATTCGCTAATGCCGGGTGTCGTCGACTGGATTGGAGTGCTGCTGCCACCCGGACTGGTAGTCGTAGTGGTGGTGGGATTCGCTCCCGTGTCGCTCGCTGTGCTCTGGCTATTCTGTGCGGGGTCTACAAGGCAGGTTTCAATCCCGTTCCATCCGAATCCGTCGTTATCGGAGTCGATGCAGGGTCCTGCGGTTGCAGCTGCAGATCCTGATGTAATTGACAGGATGGAAGTTGGTGCAGGAGTGTTTGCCTGTGCGACCACTTGTGGGTTATTCGGTGTACAGGTCGCTATACCGTTCCAGCCAAAACCATCCCCGTCACTGTCTATGCAGGTGCTGGCGGTAACAGCGGGCGCGGTTGCTACCGATTGAGTTGTGGTATTTGCTAGCGCTGGCGCTGGCGCTGGCGCTGGTATCGGAGTCGGTGCCTGCGTCGTGGTATTTTGCACGGGGTCAGGTGCCGCAAGCGTACAGGAGAGCGTTGACCGTTCATTGGCGAAAATTGTAGCTACGGCAATGTTTGTGTTCTGTGGTGCAGGACCTGCGTTCGCGCGCAGGGTCTTGTTACCGCTGGTGGTATCGAGTGCTGAGCTCAGCACCCGAAAGTTTTGGTTAGAATAGGACAGTTGTGCACTGGTGAAATTGTTGCCGCGCGCGTCACACACCAGATCTAAGTTGTCGTTTGGTTTTGCTGTGACTTCCTGGTAGAGACACTCTGCGTTTATTGTTACGGAAGAGCCGGCGCTGCGTGTGCGACTATTGTCATCACATAAAATCCAGCGGCTGGTTAGCAAATTGGGACCGGCATGAAGGCTGGTGCAGGTGAGGCAAAGCAGAGAAAATAAAGTCAGATAACTACGGTAGGTCATGGGAATTTCAGGTCGGAGCTGGAATCTTTTCATGCTACGAAAGTTAGCCGTTCGATACGAGGATTCATGGTCGATACCCGGTATTGGATTGTTAATAGAGATTGAAATTGAGAACCGCTGCTCAATTTGGCTTTACCGACTTGTACGATGAAAATTATTCCACTGATAGTGCCGTATCACTGCGCTTTGCTATAGTGTGTGAACTTAAGTACCAGAATGTATATGGAATCTTTATGAGCGCAGTTACACCCCAACGGTCCGCACTCTATGTTCCGGCGAGCAATCAACGGGCAATTGATAAAACGGCGAGTATTAACGCCGACTGGGTTATTTTCGATCTCGAGGATTCAGTGTCTGTGGAGGGTAAAGACGCGGCGAGGGAGGCTTTAATAAGCGCTTTTCAAAGGCGTGAGTTCGGTCTTAGTCGGGCGGCGATCAGATGCAACTCTGCCACGAGTATTGATTTTCCAGCGGACATTGAAACCATTGCCACGTGTCTTCCTGATGCAGTGCTGTTGCCTAAAGTGAGTTCTGCAGATGATGTTCGTCTGTATGCCAGGCATGCAGGTGAACTGGCTGTTGAGACCGATAGCTGGTTTATGATTGAAACAGTCAGTGGCATAACGAAGCTTGGTGAAATTATCGAAAGCGCAGCTGATACACAATGTTCGTTAAGTACACTCGTTGTCGGACACAACGATCTTGCAAGTGAATCAGGTGTCTCTCTGGATCACGATAGACGCTATCTAATTCCATGGCTGATGCAGATTGTTTTGCATGCCAGGCAGGCAGGGCTCCAGGTGCTTGACAGTGTCTGGAATAACTACCGTGATCTGCAGGGATTTGAAAATGAAGCACTGCAGGGCAAGCAGATGGGGTTTGATGGTAAAACTCTGATCCATCCGTCTCAGGTGGAACCTGCGACACGGCTGTTCTCGCCGTCGCCTGAAGAAGTAACTCGTGCCAGGCTTATCATTGACACTTTTGCGCAGCCGGAAAATTCACGATCAAATGTATTGCCAATAAATGGTGAAATGGTTGAGCGATTGCACTTGCTGCAGGCTCAGCGTTTATTGCATAAAGCCGGTCTGGGTTAAATTTGAACCTGATTGTTAACCCGATTTTTGGTTTCCGGTCATTAGTGTGTATTCTCAGTTGCGAGCTAAATCTCTGAACTCCCACGGTGGGATAGCTGTTGCTTCAATCCAAATTCCACGTCTCTTTTTTCGGGCATTTTCTTCAGCTTTTCGATAGATGCGTTGATCTTTGCGGTTTTGTTCTTCCCTGAATTTCTCGTAGTACCATGCGTTTCCCGTTTTTAGCATTTCGAGGTTAACGTCCCGATTATCTTTTAGTACTACGCAAATTTGCCTTTTATACTTATCTACTTTGTTGCAATGCGCAGTAACCTGTTTCTGCAATATCATACTGCGCAGGTGATTTCTGGAATCAACACCGTGGGTTTGATTAATTTCAGGCGCGTCTATGGCAGCGAGTCTGACGATAGTACGCCTTTTCCCTTGAGGAGTTATATGTATGGAGTCACCATCATGTACTTTGGTGACTTCGCCGCTGACGATCAGATTAACTTTTAATCCGTTGTTATCGGTGCAGCCTGCCAGCAGGATAAGCGTCATTCCGATGAATATATGCACAAACAAAGTGGCTGAACTATTCAATAGTCTATTTTCTTACGGGTTTGCTTTAGATTGCTATGTTTTGTTTTACTATCCATGCGCTTACGTTGCGAGTTTTTACTTGGCTTAGTCGGCTTGCGTGTTTTTTTTACAGCGGTGGCGTCGAGAATAATTTTCTTTAATCGTGATAGTGCATCATGACGGTTCTTTTCCAGTGATCGATATTTTTGTGCTTTGATAACAATGGTGCCGTCACTGCTCACGCGCTGATCGTTAACGTTAAAAAGTGCTGTTTTATAAGATTCGGGTAGTGATGAGGCTGCAATATTAAAACTCAAGTGGATAGCACAGGAAGTTTTGTTCACTTTCTGTCCACCGGAACCCTGTGCACGGATTGCCTTAAAGTTGATCTCGTCTTCAGGAATTGAAACTGAATTTGTAATTAACAGCATGGATAAAGAATAACATACCTTGTGGACTTGCCCGTGCTTACGACGGATGTAATCGACCTACTGGTGCGACCAATTGCTGCATCCTGCTTGTGGTCATCAGGCATTTATCTCAGGTTACACCACAGTGTGTGCAGCAGCGACTGCAATGCAGGCAAGTAATATCTGTAATCGCAGTAAACTTATAGCGATATTGATGTTTTTCATTTTGGGTAATGTTTGGGATTTTGTGCTTATGGTTTATCGGTTATGCTGGCGTAATAAAAGGATGGAAAAATGACGAATTATTGGAGTGATGGAGTGAACCGTACGTCATTTTTCCTAAGCGAGCAGGAGCCTAGCAAACGTGGGGCCATGAAATGTACTGCAGCAGAGTGCTAAATAAGGCCCTCAGTAGCTCGATATTGCAAACCTGTGTACAACGGTTGCTGTCGACTTGTACGGATTGGCATATAGTGTGAAATTCTCATACTTTGTATTGAAGGCGACCGTATATGGCAGAAGTAAATCAGATAGTTGACACGCTAAAGCAGCTCCTCAAAGAGAGAAACGTTAATCAGGCTGATGTCGCGGCAGTATTAAATCTCGGCCTGGCGCGTGTTAAGCAAATGTTTGCCAATAACGATTTTCATATTAATCGATTGTCCATTGTCTGCAATGAATTACTCGATATGGAGCTGGTTGATCTGGTGCTGATTACTCAGGAACGCCAGAAATATGTAGCGGAATTAACTGAAAAACAGGAGATGCAACTGGTCTCCGATCAACGTTTGTTAGTTGTGGCTGTATCCATAATGAACAACTGGACACCTGTTGAGATTGTTGAACGCTATGACATATCAGACACGGAGTGCGATCGTCACTTGATGACATTGGAAAAACTTAAATTAATCAGCAGGCGGGCTAATGGTCGAATCAAACTACTGATAGACCGGAATTTCCAATGGATACCTCATGGTCCGCTGGAGAAATTTTTCCGCCAACATATTCAAAGTGATTTTCTTAATGCGAGCTTCGGTAGTGCCGGTGAGACACGTGTGTTTCGCACGGGAATGCTGACGTCTAAGTCTGCTGAAGAGCTGTCGCGACGAATAGATAAACTTGTTAATGAGTTTGTGGACCTCAACCGCGAAGACGGAACGCTTGAACTGCAGCATCGTATTGGCTACAGCTTTTTGGTTGCTATGCGACCCTGGTTGATGCCTTCTTTTACCAAATTACTACGATTCAATCCAACGGATCCGTCAAGGGAGTGAACAGCTAAATGAGTAAGCTAAGGTTGACGTTAGTATTTTTCGGGAGGGCAGTTCTTTTAGGGTTGTTGTAGTGGTGAGAGATTCAGCACTTGAACTCTGGGTCCGGAAGAATGCCACTTGGTGCTGCCTTCCAATGATTTATGATCCAGGTGTGTGACATACCAGAAGACAATATCTTCGCGATCTATGTTTTCACTGTTGTTGTAGTTGTCGCCAATTTCACCTCTTGCCCCCAGGAACCAGCCGTCGGTTTCACCACGATTCCATTTACGCACTGCGACATCCCATTGCGAAAATTCGTCAGTAAAGCCATCGTAATTACCGGGATTTATCTCGACACGCATTCCGGTTTCGGCGTCTTTTATTGTCCAGTAGCTGGTGCTTACCTTGCGATCGTTGAATTCTGAGGTTTGCAGATTACCACTGTTTTTCAGGACCTGATCATTGTCCTGACCATCAATGTCGAAGTCATACATCCAGTGTGCGTGATGACGGTGGTCTGCTTCACACTGCAATCCACGGCTGAACACATACGAATCAAAGTAACCCTGTGGACTGAAGATATAGGATTGATAAATATCATATTCACCAAGTTCGGCACTAACGCCTACTTCGAGATAATCGTTGCCGTCCTGTTTGTAGGTTCGAGCGCAAAAACCGTCTCCATTGCAGCTATCGTATGGAGGGCTGAGTTCTATAGGCACATAGGCGTTAGACCATAATATATCTGCGTACGGTCCACAGACGTCGTTGTCATAGTCAACTCGCATAACAGGGAAGTTTACCTTGTGAAGAATTTTTCGATCCTGAAACGTCACGTCCTTTAACTCAAGGCCTACCGTGCTGTTAGTGGAGTAGGTGAATTTCCAGCCATTCCAGTTAATGTCACCTTCTACTGCGAAAGCGCTGGAAATATTTGCGGCGATAATTACGCAAAGTACAAGTAAGAAACCCGATACATTGCAGATTGCTCTGTACTTTGAAATAACAGGTTTGAGAGTTGCTAGCTGCACTATTGTATTGCTCCACTGCTCTCAACGGTGGCACTACTTAAATTAACCAATGCACGATACTGTGGCAGTTCTCCATTGCCTTTGCCAAATGTTACATAGATCTTTCTTTCATTGAAAAACGGGTGACCGGTTTCGGCCGCTTCAATCGCACTTGGATAGGCCAGTAAGCCCGTTCCTCTAAGTTTTTGATGATCGGTAAAGCCTTGTTGGTTTAATGCATCTTTAGCGAGCGCTATGGCTTGTTTTACCTCAGTTCGCGATTCCGGTGGCTGGTAGTTGTAGGCTTCAGTTGCTTTGTGGCTAATTACTTTGCTGTTGTCAGCGTTTAAACTTACAGTGATTACCTGATTGGTGTTATAGCTGTAGATTTCTGCCTCTGTGCGGGCGGTAGCGTTAGTTTTGTGTTTTATTTCGTAGCGGGCCAGTACTTCGAAGTGTTCACCCAGTAACTTGCGAACCTCGGGTTCTGCCAACAGAGCGTCAGTTATTGTAACTGTTTTACTGAGGTTGCCCTGTACGATAAGCACTGAGGGCAGGGGTGTAATATCCGTTATGTTTACTGGTTGTGGTGGCCAGATATCTTCGTTGGAATCGGTGAAGCGAACCATCAATTGTTCTGAGTTTGAATGATCGTCTGTGTCTGTTGTGCTCAGAGTCGGTTGTGTTGCATCTGTTTGATTGTTGTTGCTCTGATTGCCTGTTGCCTGGACGGGGGTGTCGATTTCCAACGAGTTATTTTCAACTGGCGTGATTGCCGGAGGGGAGATGGCCGGCTCATTGTCAACAATTTCGTTTAGTGCCTGTTCGGGCATCTGTTCGACACTGTCGCTGCTGCAGGCG
>CAZYRP010000162.1:0-12201 GCA_964649465.1 uncultured Granulosicoccaceae bacterium
TATCGCGATTTCGTGCGAACTTAAAGTAAAGTCTCACGTTAATGTTTAAAGCTACCGATATTTATCTGTTTCTAAAAATGAACATAAATATTACCTGACGGACAGTTATATATCCAAATGCGCCAAAGTCGTCTATCGCCGGGAATTGGCTCATGTAACTGGCACCTTTCGAGTCAAATGGAAATTATTAGTGGAAAAACAAGAGTTTAGAATTGCGGTCTTCAAGGGTGATGGTATCGGCCCGGAAATAATGGCACCTACAATCGACGTGCTGAAACAGATTGCCGCCCAAAGCGGCAGCTATTCCCTGTCATTTGAGCCATTGCCAGCCGGCGCGCTCTGGTTTGAGAAAACCGGGGAATGCCTGCCGCCAGCATCGGTTGCGGCAGCAAAAGATTGTGATGCGATTTTGCTTTCCGCCATGGGATTACCGCATATACGAAAACCCGATGGTACTGAGATGGTGCCGCAGATTGATCTGCGAATGGAACTTGATTTGTTTGCCGGTGTGCGTCCGGTGTTCACTTTCGAAAACGGGCCGCAGGTATTGTCCGACCCGCGTGCCGCCAACCTCGACTTTGTATTAGTAAGAGAATCCACCGAGGGTCTGTTTGCACACAAAGACGAAGGTGTGGTTGTAGACAACGAATATGCAACCGAACAACTGCGTATCACCCGTGAAGTATCCGAGAAACTGTTCGATTTCAGTTTTAGGCTCGCCCGTACAAGAGCCAAACTGCTGGACAGACCCTCTCAATTAATGTGTGTCGACAAAGCAAATGTGTTCCGCTCTTTCTGGTTCTTTCGCGAAATATTCGAACAGCGTGCAGCAAGCTTCCCTGACATTGAAACCTCTGCCATGTATGTCGATGCAGCGGCAATGAAGATGGTACAAAGTCCATGGGAGCTCGATGTCATGGTGACCGAAAATATGTTCGGCGATATCTTATCCGACCTTGGTGCCGGCTTGATGGGTAGCCTCGGCCTTGCGCCGTCTGCTGATATGGGACTGGATCATGCCGTATTTCAGCCATGCCACGGCAGTGCACCAGATATTGCAGGCCAGGGACTGGCAAATCCGATGGCAATGATTTTATCTGCCGCCATGATGATGGAATGGCTGGGAGAAACACGTAACTGTGAAGAAGCCAGCCGGGACGGACTTAAACTTCGAACCGCGGCCACCACCGCTGCAACCAGGCCGGAAGGTTGCGGACGTGACCTGGGTGGTAAGGCAGGTACCGAGTCAATAGCACTGGCTGTGCTGGATGCGCTTTAGTGATCAGCAATACAGATTGGCGTTGGCGCTCTTCTCTGGTTGTTGAAATCGACCTGTTGATTGCAGTTGCCGATTGGAATAACTGAATGAACACATCAGTTGATGTTGTTGTTGTCGGTGCAGGCTACTTCGCAGGTTTTCATATCAACGCATGGTTACGTATGGAGGGTGTAACCCTCAGAGCTATAGTTGAAAAAGATAAGACAAAACACAGCGACCTCCAGCAACTGGCACTAAAAGCAGGCTCTGCAGATACCGTGATCACCGACTCTTTATCAGAAGCGTGCAAAGGTTATTCGGTCACTGTAATAGATATCGCTACACCGCCACACTCACATGCAGACTTAATTGAACAGGCAATTCAGCTTAACTGTCAGTTGATTGTTTGCCAAAAGCCATTTTGTGGCACCTACAGTGCCGCTAAAGAAATCCATAAAAAAATAACCGCCAGCCAGTGTACTGTAGTGGTACATGAAAACTTCCGTTTTCAACCCTGGTATAAACTAATAAAAGCCGAGTTAGACAACGGAACACTGGGTACCGTACTGCAGGCCACTTACCGGTTACGTCCGGGGGATGGCCAGGGACCAGACGCCTACCTTGAAAGACAACCATACTTTCGTGATATGGAGCGATTCCTTATTCATGAAACCGGTATTCACTTTATTGATATCTTCCGGTTTTTGTTCGGTGAACCGGAAGCCTTAAGCGCAGATTTAAAACGCGTAAACCCTGCAATTAAAGGTGAGGATGCAGGTCACTTTTATTTCTATTACAAAAGCGGACTCTGTGCACATTTTGACGGTAATCGACTACTCGACCATGCGGCAAAAAATACTCGTCTGACCCTGGGTGAAATGTTAATTGAAGGAACAAAAGGTAGCTTGGCGCTCTATGGCAACGGTGATCTTTATCAGCGCCTGCGCGGCGATACCGAGTGGCAAACCATTTCCTACACATTTGAAGATAATGACTTCGGTGGCGACTGTGTATACCTCACACAAAAACACATCGTAGACCACCTGCTACAAAACACGCCGCTACATAATACTGTTGCCGACTATCTTAAAAATCTGCACCTGGAAGAGCTGATATACGAGGCTGCAAGAACTCATACAAAGCAGGAATGTGTCTATGAATGATGTCTGGGAAGTTTATGCACTAAAATATGCAGAGCGAAACTCAAGAACTCGAAACGATTCATTTTTGCTCGACGACAATCACAACACACCACACGAGATGGACTACTACCTGTGGTTATTGAAAAGCCCGACCAGAACCATTCTGGTTGACACGGGTTACGATACCGCTGAGGGAGTCGCACGGGGTCGACCTGTTGAAGTTGATCCGGCAGAACTTTTAAAACGGTTTGGTGTTGCTCCGGATACTATAGATACCGTTATCATCACACATTTGCACTACGATCATGCGGGCTCTCTGCCGGAGTTCAATAAGGCAACATTCCATCTGCAGGAACACGAAATGATTTATGCAACGGGTCCATGTATGTGCCATGACTCATTGCAGAAGCCATATACCGGTGAACATATTGCCGAAATGGTTCGAAGGGTTTTTTCTGGTCGAGTTGTCTTTCATAATGGCGCAGGTGTTGTTGCACCGGGAGTGGAAGTACACCTGATAGGCGGACACTCGCGAGGCCTGCAATGCGTGCGAGTTAAAACACGACGCGGCCATGTGGTTTTGGCATCCGACGCCAGTCACTACTACGAGAATTTTTTACAGGCCAAACCATTTCCAATAGTGGTGGATCTTGAGAATATGCTGTCCGGATTCAACCGCCTTTGCGAACTGGCGGACAGCAAAGACCACATTATTCCCGGCCACGATCCACTGGTACGCAAATATTATCCAACCCACGGTGTTGATAAATCAGTGTTTCGGCTCGACGTCGAGCCAAACAACAGCGTGATTTAAATTTACTGTTTTCACCAGTTGGGAGACCAAAAACTCCGGTTTCTCTCTATAACCGCTGAGGCTCTCTGTGCTATTATCGCGCGCTGGGTTCGGCGCAGGAGTGCACCGTACCACTGGCCTTTTATCATCCGCATACTCGCCGACCGGAATCCGTGATGTCAAACGAACACGTATATCGCATCCGTTTTATCAATCAGGATAAAATATACGAACTCTACGCCCGCGATATCTATCAGGGCGAGCTTTACGGTTTTGTGGTTATTGAGGGGCTGATGTTTGATGCACACACCACGGTGGTGGTCGATCCTTCAGAGGAGAAGCTTAAAACCGAATTCGAAGGTGTTAATCAGACCATTATCCCGATGCATGCTGTTATCAGAATAGATGAAGTCGAGAAGCGTGGCACACCAAAAATTGCCGATGTTGGCAGTAATGTGTCCACTTTCCCGTCTCCGATCTATACTCCCAAGGGAAATGGCCAGGAAGGCTGAATTAACAAAGGCCGGCTCAGAAAAACTGGGTTCGCAAAGTTCCGGAGAGGTGTCCGAGTGGCTGAAGGAGCACGCCTGGAAAGTGTGTAAACGGTTAAACGTTTCGAGGGTTCGAATCCCTCTCTCTCCGCCAAATTGAGCCCGTCGCTGTGACGGGCTAATTTCGCAACATTCTTATTGCTCGCTGGCCTGTTGTTGCAGGTCTACTGTTTTCACAATAACGAAAATCCCTCTAACCAAGGTTTTAAAAAATGAAGCGCTTTAGCATCGAATACTGCATGCAGTGAAACTACAAGCCAACAGCTCTCCGTGCGAGAGATCAATTGCTTGCAGATTCAAACAATGAAGTCGAACTTATCGAAGGCAGCGGTGGCGCTTTCGAGATTATCCGTGACGGCGAGCTGGTGTTCTCGAAAAAATCGCTGAACCGTTTTCCGACTGATGAAGAGTTAGGCAAGCTGTAAACACATCGCATTCATCTGCAATGCCTAAACTGATGTCGTACTGTTGTTGAGCTTTTCGGTGCAGTGAATCAACAGCGCCTGGCGCCTGAACCGATAGCTTAGCGTCTACCCGGGCGGCGACCGCGTGTTGGTTTACGGCCGCGTCTGACTGCGTCATATTCCAATTTGAGTGGTGCATCGGTGTGTTTTTGCGAGATGCCAGCAACTTCATAAAGGTGGGTCAGCAGACCTTCCTCTACATCGGTAATTTTGCCGGCGCGCAACCAGCCTGGTAATTCTACCGGACCGTATCGCACACGGATAAGCCGACTTAACTGATAACCGAGCGTTGCCCATACTCGTCTGACTTCACGATTGCGGCCTTCAGTTAACACTACGCGATACCACTGATTATTATCTGTGCCGCCATCGAACCAACATCGCTGAAACTTTGCAATACCATCTTCAAGCTCAATACCGTCGTGCAGTTTGCGTAAGTCTTCATCGCTGACCGGTCCGCGTACACGACAGGCGTACTCTCGTTCAACTTCTGACGACGGGTGCATCAATCCATTGGCTAAATCGCCGTTATCGGTAAACAACAACAAACCGGTGGTATTGAAATCGAGCCGGCCGATCGCCACCCAGCGCGATGATTTTAGCCGGGGCAGATCCTGAAACACTGTTGGACGATTGCGTTCGTCAGAGCGCGATGTCACCTTGCCTTCGGGTTTGTGATAGGCAATTACCCGCGCTACCTGCGCACTGCCCTGAGCCACTCGATAACGCTTACCTGCATAACGCAGACGATCACCGGGCTCAGCTTTCGCACCCAACTCAGCAACCTGACCGTTTAGAACAATCTCACCAGCTGTTATGGCAGCTTCTATTTTGCGTCGCGAATCTATGCCGGCCCGAGCCATCAATTTCTGCAATCTTTCTGACATTTCGCGCTGGCTCACCCGGATGGTAATAGATAAGACCCTGAATAGTTCTGTTTCGGCAGTTCTATCTCGGCATTAGTACAGGGGTCAATCGACTATTGTCTCACAGCAAATGCCTTCTGTGTCCACGCAGCCTGAAAAGTTAGCCGCACTGCGGGTAAGATAGTCGACAAACAGGTAACATAATTCCCACACGGGAACATCAACCACATCACTATGACCGACTTTGATACGTTTAAACCGCTCAATATCGCAGTGCTCACGGTCTCCGACAGTCGCACTGAAGCGGATGATAAATCCGGCAAGCTACTGGTTTCCGAGCTTGAAGCTTCAGGCCACCACTGCATCCACAAAGCTATTGTCAAAGACGATAAATACCAGATCAGAGCGGCTCTGAGCAACTGGATTGTCGATTCAAACGTCGACGCAATACTCAGTACCGGTGGCACCGGAGTCACCGGAAGAGACGGCACGCCGGAGGCAGTAGCACCTTTACTCGATAAAGAGATAGATGGCTTCGGCGAAATGTTCCGCGTACTGTCATACGAAACAATTAAAACCTCGACCCTGCAATCACGCGCGTTAGCCGGTGTCGCCAATACCACTTACATTTTTGTGATGCCAGGGTCCCCAGGCGCATGCAAGGACGCCTGGCGAAAATTGATCTCTGAACAGCTCGACAGCCGAACGCGACCGTGCAATCTGGTGATGTTAATACCGCGCTTGAATGAGAAATAAAGAACCGGGCTTCGCACAAGTGCCAGACTGAGGGAGTACCGTCACCCGATAAAAACTGAGCTTGAAGTTCTGTCTTTGAAGGTAATCCGGCTACCACCCACGAGACTCTTTGATCAGATCGTAGGCAGCTCTGATATGTTGCGTCTTTTCAGTGGCGAGCTTAATCATCTCCGGAGGTAATCCTTTAGCCACCAGCTTATCCGGGTGATGCTGGCTCATTAATTTGCGATAAGCTCTTTTAACTTCGGCTTTATCTGCAGAGTTTTCAACACCTAACAGTTCATAAGCTTCTGCAACAGACAAGTCGCTGCTGCGACTGTTTACTGATGAACTACCACGGTCCTGGCTACCGCCACTACTGCCTGCTGATGCTCTGCCTGCCCGCACCAGTATCTCCATTTGCCGCAGCATAAACCTGGGAAACTTCAGGTACTCGCAAAGTTCTTCAAGCACCTTTTCTTCCGCCGGATGCAACTTGCCGTCGGCATAAACCGCATGCAGTTGAATCTCGACAAACATTTTCATCAGATTAGTACGGCGACGGCATTCAATACGGAATTGTTCAACCACTGCTTTGAGATCGTAGTCGGGCTCTTTGCCCTGTTGAAACAAATCAATCGCTACCTTGCGTTGTTCATTATTCAGTTGCATCTGGGACATAACACTTTCTGCAACTGCGATTTCATCTTGAGTCACTTTGCCATCGGCTTTTGAGATATACCCCATGGTGGCAAAGGTCGCGGTAAAGAATGCCGCCTGAACACGCTCCTGTGCTCCCGGTTGCATTTCTTCATGTCGGGCCTCATCATCCTCAAGCTGTAACGTCTTTAAACCTGAGTCAAAGTTATGTCCAAGTGCCGCACCAATCAGCGCGCCAATAGGTCCACCGATTAAAAAGCCAAAGCCACCACCGAGTAATTTTCCCCACCAGTTCAAGTCAAACGCTCCTGCTGCAATTGAAAAATTTCACCAAGTAGTGAAGTCGCATAAACACCGCGCTGCAACGAAAACGATAACTCAAGTGTATTTGTGTTCTGCCACGACCACTGCAAGTCTTTAGCAACAGCTCGAAGAGCACGCCGCTCCGCTTTTAAGCCCGCAAGCTCAAGCCCGTTACAAAGAAGTTCTTCATTCGCAAGACATTCAGTTTCAAACCTGTGGACTTCACCTTCCGTCATGGTCTGCCCACGCCCATACAAGGGACCGGTAATATGCAAATCGTGTTCGTCATGGCGTCGCTGTATCTCTGTATCTGATACTTCGCACTTGAATACGCTGTTGCTGCCATCAAGCATACATACATCACCGGATAGCACAGTAAGCCAGCTTCCGTTTTCGCGACGCGCAGATAATACCTGATTGAACAACCACGAGCGCGCCGCTGATAAATATATAGAACGCTTAAATCTGGTGAGCTTTCGTTTGCGGGTAAACATACTGCGTGCCTGCTCAACGTTACGACCATCAATACCAAAACGCTGCGCACCAAAATAGTTCGGAAAGCCGGTTGCAGAAATTTCTTTGAGTTTAGTATTGGTATTGTCGTGATCGGATTCAACATCGTGCAGGAGGACGCGAAAAAAATTCTCCCGATGCACTCCTCGCCGCAGCTTTTTACCACTGCGGGTGACCTGCAGTACCTCGACACCATCCAGTTCACCAAACAAGTCCGTATCAGAGGGCAAGCCCTTGATTATCGGATAGGGCACACTGATCCACTGCGTGGTGATTGCGTGCTTGTCTTTCAGGCCAGAGTGGCCAATGTCCTTCAAAGGTGCCGCCAGGTCACGAGCCAATGCATCGACCAAATCCTGGGTATTGCAGCCAGTCTTTTTTATCTGCAGCCAAAGGTGCTCACCGGCACCATCTGGCTCGAAACCCAGATATTCGTCGACCTGGAAGTCTACCGGGTCACGTTTGAAGACTGCTTTGGGAAGCGGGTCGCGACATGCGCCTGAGGGTGGGTTATTATTCAACGGCTTTTCGGGAAGGACAAATCAAACAGCATCGTCCCCCAATGAAGCAACAATGGCAACCGCAGCAACGGTTCTGATGCCTGAAAAGTCCCGGAATAGAACACGGAAAAAAAGAAGTTGAATCCCGCATTACCCTATAGGCATCTGTAATGAGCAATATTGACGACATAGCCCGTCAGGAACAAAGACAGATACTTATGCGCCTTGAGAATGAGCACGCAGCTCTCGATCAACAGGTGGCCGAGTTTGCAGATTCGTCAGGTGCTGATCAGATGCATCTCAGCCGATTGAAAAAGCGCAAGTTGCAACTCAAAGATGCGATTGTCAGACTTAAGAGCAATGTGCTGCCAGACGTTCCTGCCTGACAACGCGAGTAATTTTTAATTCTCAGCAGCTTTGTTTCAAAACTAACTCACTTGCCGTCTGCAGAATACTGACTTGTTAAGCTGCAAGCTGTTTGACCTTGCCAGTTTCGCAAGGCCAATTTCCCTGAATCAATTTCCCTGAATCAATTTCCCTGAATCAATTTCCCTGAATCAATTTCCCTGAATCAATCTCCCCGGACTTATTTCCGCAGGTCAGTTTATTTGGCAGCAAGCGGCTCACTTTCTTTAATCTGTTGAATCAGTTGGGCCGCTGGCTGGTAGCCCGGAATCTTTGTACCGTTGTCCAGATAGATAAGCGGCGTACCTCTTAATCCAACCTGCCGTGCCACCGCCATGTGAGTTTCAATCGGGTTTTCACAAGTAGCAGCAGGTACTTGCCCGCCAGATTTGGCGATGGTCATTGCAGCCTGCTGGTTATCGGCACACCAGACGCTTTGCAGTTCAGCCGATGAAGGGGAATCGATACCTGCTCGCGGGAATAATATGTAACGTACTCGAATGTTGGCATCGGTGATTTCATTAATTTCACGATGCAGCTTTTGGCAGTAACCACAATCCGAATCTGTGAATACCGTGATCGATCGATCTGCATTACCTGCATCGTTATTGAATACCAGCATTTGTTCTTCAGGAATTTGTTCGATCACTGACATCTGTAAAGTACCACGTCTTTGTTCACTGATATCAACACGGTTCTCGAGATCGATAATGCTGCCTTCGAGCATGTAGCGGCCGTCCGGTGTGAGGTAAAAAATCTGCGCACCACTGACAACCTCATAGACACCTGGCATCACAGATTCTGCAATAGCGTCAATTACCATGTCCGGTGCCAGCTGACTCAAACTTTCCCGCAGCTGATCTTCGGCTGCCTGACCCTTGACCATCTGATCAGTGGACACCGCAACTGCCGGTGTTTCAGACGTTGATGTCTGGGCAATTGTTACACCCGCGGTGACTACCAGCAGTAGGAACCCGTAAAATGGGGATATTTTCATTCTCTGTGTCCTGATGAATAAGATCAGTCTTAATAACGATCCGGTGATAAATTAAACTGCATCAGCGGGAAATACGTTGGAGCGCAACAAGCTTCGACTGCCGTTGGCAGTAAGAAGTTCTGCTCTAAAAGTGCGATTTTAGCACTCTGAGAACTATTCGCAGCTGAATCGGTGTAATTTTTCCAACGCCCGTCAGCCGCGAGGATGATGCTCGGTGTGAAGCTCCTTTAAGCGTTCCGTGGCGACATGTGTATATATTTGCGTTGTCGAGATACTACTATGCCCGAGCAGCAATTGGACCACTCGCAGGTCTGCCTCATTGTTAACTAAATGTGTCGCAAAGGCATGGCGCAGCGTGTGAGGAGACAGCTCCTGCCTGATGCCCGCTTCCTGTGCGTATTTTTTAACCCGATACCAAAACGCCTGGCGGGTTAATCCATTACCACGACGCGTAACAAATACTGCGTCAGACCCGATTTGCTTTTTTAATAGCTCATCCCTGCCCCATCGCAAATATTGCTCCAAATATTCCAGCGCGATATCACCGACTGGAAGTAATCGCTCTTTGTTACCCTTGCCATTCACCTTGAGCACACCAGCCGTGCGGTTCACTTGCGTTAAAGTAAGTGAAATGAGCTCACTTACGCGCAAACCGCTGGAGTAGGTCAGTTCAAGCATCGCCTTATCGCGAATACCTTCGGGGGATTCTATATCCGGAGCTTGTAACAATTTTTCAATCTGCGCTTCACTTAAAGAAACAGGCAACGGTCGGCCAGCCTTCGGCGCTTCAACTAACGCTGTTGGATCTGTCTCTATCTTCCCTTCGCGGGCCAGCAACATATAAAATCTTTTGAGGCTCGATAAAAACCTTGCTGTGGTTCTGGTGCTGGCACCCTCGCTAACACGTTTGGCAAGGTAGGCGAGTATGTGTTCTGTGCCGGCAGTATCGAGAACCTGATTTTCCGATGTCAGCCAAACCGCAAACAATTTAATATCACTTGAGTAAGAGTCCAGGGTGTTTTCACTCAAACCGCGCTCAAGCCATAAATAGTGTCTGAATCGTTCCATCAAATCGAGATTGCGCTTTGCAAGCGATTCGGTTTGCGCAGATTCAGAAGCCAGATTTTCGTTCGATTTGCCGATTAGAGTACCCACACTGCGTATAATCCTTTAAGAGCGGGTGCAATACCATTGCACGACTTCCACACAGCGTTATATTCGGTATTTTCAACCAACACCTTGTGAACCGGCAATGCCAACAAGAGATCAACAACAAAATAAGCAACCGGGAAGTTCTGCTGCACTTTCTGTAGACGAAGCACGTGACGCAATACTTGCTTTGATCTCTGCCACCCGGATCACAAATAACGTTGCGATTACCGACGCCAACGGACGTACGATCGCTGTTGATGTTCATGCCACAACCGCAATCCCACCCTTTACAAACTCTGCAATGGATGGCTTTGCTATTCGCTATGAAGATATGGGCTATGAAGCTGTAGGTCATGAAGACCTGGAGCATGAAAACAGGGGTAACAACACACGCGGGAACAAGGACACAGCTTCCGAACAACGTTTCAAAATTATCGGTAAATCACTTGCCGGCCACCCTTTTAACGGTACCGTTGCCGCAGGTGAAGCGGTGCGTATTACCACAGGTGCTGCGCTACCCGAAGGTGCAGATGCAATCGTTATTCAGGAACTTGCTACGGTTAAAGATAATACTTTCACAACAAGTGCCGCACTAAGACGTAACCAATACATACGCAATCCCGGTGATGACATTAAGCACGGACAAAAGCTCATCGCTGCAAATACAAAGTTAACAGCAGCACATATCGGCTTACTTGCAGCACAGGGAATCAGCCATATCGATGTATTCGCCCTGCCGAAAGTCGGTGTTTTTTCTACCGGTGATGAGCTGTGTATCCCGTCAGAGGCGCTGAACCACGGAGATATTTTCGACAGCAACCGGGCAACTATTCGCTCAATTCTTCAGAACGCCGGTATCGATTCAATCGATCTGGGCATTTGCAAAGATGACCCGCAAGCACTCGAAAGCCTGATGAAATCAACAACCGATCTTGATTTTGTACTCTCCAGCGGTGGTGTCTCAGTGGGCGAAGCCGACCATATAAAAGAGGTTTTGGAGGCAAACGGAGAGCTTTTATTCTGGAAAGTGGCGATGAAGCCCGGCAAACCGCTCGTTACCGGTAAGTTGAATAGTGGTGCCTGGTACTTCGGGCTTCCCGGGAATCCGGTTTCGAGCATGGTCACCTGCATTCAGTTCGTCATACCCGCAATGCGCGCATTTTCGGGATTGAAATACAATTCACCTCTTGTATTACGCGCAAACTGCCTCGACAAACTCTCTAAAGAGCCCGGAAGGTTTGAATTTCAGCGTGGAATCGCGTCAATAAACGAAAAAGGTCAAATTGAAGTTTCAGCAACCGGACTTCAGGATTCTCATGTATTGAGTTCTATGAGCAAAGCAAACTGCTTTATCTGTCTGGATCAGTTTGCGTGTGGCGCAGACATTAACGAAAAGGTAGGAATAATACTTTTTAGCTCACTCGATGGTTTGTAATTTAAACCTTGTAAGCAATTACTGGTTCATAAAACCCTTTATTTTCCCTTCGAAGTTCACTGGAAAGTTCACTGAAAACCTCACTCAAACTCTAACAGAAATATACTGTTTAATAGTGTCTGAGCCGTTACCTTTAGTAACAACGTTATTTAAAAAATTAATCGGAGTTACTTAAACACAGTAAGTTTTCTTATCTCCAGATACAACAAAGGTGGCCGTAGCCACCTTTGTTTTGGGTACCGCAACTGATATGCGAAACGTCTGGCAGGTACAATATACCCACGTTGACAATCACGCTAAGCCTTTGATAATCAAAGGCTTATTAAATCAATCAGCTACCGCTTCTTCTTAGAACGCTTCTTCTTGGAAGCCTTCTTTTTAGAACGCTTTTTCTTTGAAGCTTTCTTCTTAGAACGCTTTTTCTTTG
>CAZYRP010000163.1:0-12159 GCA_964649465.1 uncultured Granulosicoccaceae bacterium
CAAGCCATTCAAATCCTGAAATTGTCGAAAGGCCAGCCATTAATTGAAATGGTTTTCAAATCAACTCATTTGAGCAAGCTTCTTTCCTTCCTGCGAATTTTTTGACAAGTTGACGACGTCGAGGAGGATCCGAGCTCTTTCGTATACGTTCCAACTATATTTTGATTTTAGTGGATATACCGATATGGCATTGGGTATTGCACTTTTGTTCAATATTAAATTGCCGCAGAATTTTAACAGCCCATATAAAGCCACTAATCTTCAGGACTTTTGGAGACGATGGCACATAACTTTAAGTCGATTCCTTAGAGACTATGTATATATTCCACTGGGTGGAAACAAGAATGGAGAAATTCAAACCTACACAAATTTACTTGTTACTTTTTTACTGGGTGGTTTGTGGCACGGCGCAGGGTGGACGTTTGTTTTCTGGGGGCTGATGCATGGAGTCGGCTTATGCATACATCGAATGTGGCGATCACTGGGATTTGTTTGTTGGTCCGTGGTTGGCTGGGCGATAACATTCTCGTATGTAGTTGTAGCCTGGGTTTTTTTCCGGGCTGAAGAATTATCCGATGCGACAAAGGTTCTGTCTGGCATGGCTGGACTGAATGGAGTTAGACTGCCAGCTATTTTCGAACAGAAACTACCAGTGTTAAAAAACTATGGTTTTGAGTTTGGAAACTCGGTCATAAATATCAATGGAAACTGGAATACACTTCTATGGGTGTTTCTTGGATTATTGGCTGTATTATTCCTAAAAAATTCGATCGAATTGAAAGAAAAATTTAAGCCTGGATATCCGTACCTGATACTTACGACTTCATTCTCCTGTTTGTCGATATTGATGTTAGGACAGGTGTCTGAGTTTCTGTATTTTAACTTTTAGAGTGAAGGGAATGACTTCTAAAAATTATTCAATTCTATCGATTAGTTTTATTCTTTGTATATTAACCTTGGTAGTTGTTCTTAATTACATTGTGGATCCATATTCGTTCTACGACAGCAAACTGCTAGACATGCCGAAAACACGACAGGCGGATCAAATTCGCCTGTCGAAAGTTATCTCACTGGAGAAAATTAAACCTAAAAGTGTGATTCTAGGTACTTCGCGCGCGGAGTTTGGCTTCGACCCTGATCATTCGTATATGACTAAGCCTTCGTATAACTTATCTGTCGGAGGTAGCTCGGTTTATGAAACTCGGCTGTACCTTGAGCATGCAATCCGGATGGGTAATTTAGAGCGAGTGCTTCTAGTTGCTGATTACATAATGTTCAATAGTAATTTGCAGAAACGAGTGGTTGATCTGGAAACGTATTTTGGTGAGAAAAATCTAAATAGATTTTTGTATAGCTATAAAACAACGCGAAGTTCGTTTTACACGCTTTTAGGAGCAAACCAGAAAAGGTATACCCTATACCGGGAAAACGGACAAAGAGAACAAGACCACAATGTGGGTAATATTCAGAGATTCGGCGGACTGAATCGTAAGCTCAAGTCCATGACCAACTACTTTAGTGGGTACGATAACAATAATCAGTATCGTGATAGCGGCAGAAATTCATTTGATGACTACCTTGAAATATTGAAACTCTGCTACGAAAACAATATTGACCTGGTGGTTGTTTTTGGACCAAATCATGTTCTTCAGTGGGAGTCACTTGATTACTATATCGGGATGGATAAATGGAATAACTGGAAGCGCAGTGTTGTCAATATAACCACAAAAGCTGCAGAAGATTATAATATGCAGGCTTATCCGGTTTATGATTTCTCTGTGTACAATGAGTTCACGGCGGAAGCTATACCGGATGGGCGCAATGAATTGATGCGGTATCACTGGGAGTTTACGCATTATAAATCTGTACTTGGTGACAAAGTCATGGACCAGATTTCCGGAGAGTCCAGTGATTTTGGGGTTGCTCTTACAAATTCAAATATCGACAGCCATTTAAAAGAGCAATCGGAATTGCGATATCAGTACGTTAAGGTTAATGAGTATAGAGATAACGTTCTGTCAAACCCCAGGAAGAGGGGGTTTACAGGATATGTTAACCAGGATTTAGATGAAATCTGATGTTAATGAATAGTATTTATATTGGAATTTCGTTGGGAAATAGAAAGTGTTGTTGCGTTTCCAGCAGTTGTCTTATCATGGTTTTTTGGTTGTTATTATGAAAAAAATATTATTGAAAACTGCCCGCAAATACCTTATCAATGCGCCGGCAGGACGCAGGGTTAGTGTAAAAGACAGTGACATTTTTATCACAAGTTATCCTAAATCAGGCAATACGTGGGTCCGTTTCTTAATTGCCAATATGCTCTATTCCGATGGAAGCACCAACTTCTTCAATATTAACCAACGTGTACCAGATATATACACACTTACGGATCACAAATTATTGGGTGTCGCGTCACCTCGGTGCTTGAAAAGTCATGAGTATTTTGACCCGAGATACCCGCGGGTAATATATGTCGTAAGGGATGTGCGCAGCGTAGTAGTCTCTTTGTACCATCACTTGCAGATGCTAAAACAATTGCCTGAAGATCAGAATATTGATGAATTTGTTTTAAAATTCCTGTCCGGTACAACAAACAACTATGGCTCCTGGCGTGAGAATGTGTTGAGTTGGACTAGTGTGCGTGCTGAATCTGCAGATCGATTCCTGTTAGTAAAATACGAGAACTTAAAAGATGACTGTGAAAGCGAGCTGGCAAGAATTTCAGATTACCTGCAGCTGGGAAAGTCCGCTGCTGAAATTGAGCAAATAGTACAGTTAAGTTCATTTGAAAGAATGAAAAAACTGGAAAGCGAGGGGATAGATTCGAAAATGCTGGGGAAGAAACACAGATCAGTCAAAACCGGATTCGTGCGTGCCGGAAAGACTACTGACTGGAAACAGCTGTTAAGTGAAGAGTCATTACACACGATTGATGTGGAATGTGGGGATTTGCTGGAGAATCTGGGGTATGAGAGAAAATAAAGTGTGAGTCGACTTACGAAACGTATGCGCCATTGAGCCAGAAAAGTACATAACCAGTGGA
Source organism: uncultured Granulosicoccaceae bacterium (assembly GCA_964649465.1). Taxonomy (GTDB): domain Bacteria; phylum Pseudomonadota; class Gammaproteobacteria; order Granulosicoccales; family Granulosicoccaceae. The sequence continues at coordinate 3,047 of CAZYRP010000163.1, forward strand.
GTTAGTGGCGGTTTAATAAGAATTCCGGCGACTATAGTAAATTGCAATTTAGTTCTCATGCTATTTACGCTAAACCTGTTAAATTTGACAGAATATATCTGTCAGGAATTTATGGAAGAATATCAAGATGCTTAAGTTTATTGTTCGAATAAATAGAGTTGTAAGTGGCTGGATTGATGCCGTGTTACCAGCATCAATGTCCGTTGGTGGTGCCAAATATTACAGAGAGGTCGTCATCCCCAGCGTTTTGCGTGATGATTTAACGGTATATGATTTGGGTGGGGGCAGCCAGCCTTATATCAGTGTGTCAGATAAGCAATCCAGACGATTGAAAGTTGTTGGTTTAGACATAGACATGGATGAGTTGAATCAAGCCCCGGAGGGCAGTTACGATCGCACGATTGCGGAAGACTTGTCCAAATTTTACGGCGAAGAAGATGGTGATCTGGTCATCTGTCAGGCAACGCTGGAACACGTCAGAGATACCACTGGAGCAATAAGGGCGATTTCATCTGCTATGCAGTCAGGCGCAATCGCTGTGATTTTTGTTCCTTGCAGAAATGCTATCTTTGCAAGATTAAACCTGATTTTGCCAGAAAGATTTAAGCAATGGTTGTTAGGTGCTCTTTATGAAGAAAAAGGTCACGGGCATGATGGTTTTGAAGCATTCTACGATAAATGTACACCGGACGAACTGATACAGTTGGCGCAAGATAACGGCATGGAGGTTCAGTCTATAAGCACACATTGGAAGAGCAGCTACTTTTCTTTCTTTTTTCCACTTTACGCATTGTGGAGGGTTTGGACTTTGCTTGCCAAGTACATATTTGGAAAGCAGTTTTGTGAGAATTTTGTGTTGGTTCTTAAGAAAAAGTAGATGAGGCTGTCTGCGTCACGACGCCATCAGATAAATCTATCTTAAAAACTGTGGAAGCGTTTGACCCGGTGCAATTTGAGAGCTAACTGCCCGGCGACTTTGTCGTACTACAGATACCCGTCTGAGCTGAGTCAATCTTACGTTCACAGTGTAGATCAGGGACAGATACGGCATTTGTGTTCTACTTAATATCGCCACTATCGAAGGTCCTGTAATTAGTGATTCGAGTTTAGAAATACACCCTCCCGGGTATATGGAAATTTCTGGATACTCAGCGAACAGCACTATTAGGGATTACAAGTTTAATAGGACGTTCCAAGGTGATAGCAATCTGTGCTAGATTGCAGGAAATAACATCCTGCAGAGCCTGTATGGTTTTCCTCTGTTGAGGCTGCTGGGGATAGCTCAGTATGTTAGCAATACTATTTGCTAGACCAGCCGTAAAGTTTCAGTCCTCCTCCTCAGTCCTCTGGGCTCGTGCCGAGGGCATGGTTATCAACGGTGGGACCAGGGGTCAGCGCAGGAGATCGCAAATGAGTAACTTTGATATGGACCCTAATGATGGAGACAACGGGAATGTTCGAGGCCTCCTATTCACAGCTTGCCTGATCGCTTTCATTGTACTGCTTGTCTGGGAGCTTGTTGTCGCTTCGTGATTTATCGTACACCTACGTTGTGCTTAATGGTATTCGGGTAACTTGCGAACGGCGTATAGCAAACCTGGAAAGATATTCCAGCAGGTTATTGCTTAGGACTGAATAGAGCCGGTTGTGCAATGGAGCGTTGAGGGGGCATCCACGGTCTGATTCCTCGAATGTCAACTGTCGTTATTCAAAGTCGGTGCTCGCTCGATAGCAGTATTGCTGAGTCACTATAAGCTGCATATCGCAAGAGTGCATCAAACGGTCAATATGGCGCGCTTCCGTTTGAGAATGCGCTAAAAATACTTAAAATCCATGCGACAGCTTTGGGTATTGTTGATGCGGCGAATCAATGTGCTACCAGGTCAGATTCATCAAAGCGTTTATAATCGGAGAAACCGATACGACCTGCGGCGGGAAGTTTTAACGCGGGTGGATACAGATCGACTCCGGCTGTAAATCCGAGTACGTTAATTTCTACACCTTCCTCCAGACCAACCAGCAGACCGGCGTAACCCTTCAAAGAAAGTTGCACACCAGTTCCGGAGGGGCTCTTTGATATCAGTTTGCTCCAGGGTACATAGTCTTTACCAATTGCAGTTGATGGCAGATCGAGTCGAAGGTCTGGCACAGTACGCGCGAGGTACGCAGTAAACGTATTGCTGTTAGGTCCGGGCCAAACGGAATAGACATCGTTATAGGGATAGGAGTTGGCGGCCTCGTGCAGACGGTCTATTAGCGCTTCTACCTTTTCAGCACCACGGATATCCCGTAGAAGTTCTGGACGGTTGCCAAACCAGTAATTATCCGGCGAGCCGGCCCGTATCCGTACAGCATCACGGCCGCGTCGAACGGCGTAGCCTAAAACTTCCATTCGGGTATAGGTTTTTTCAGATCTGCGTTTTGTCGCGATCCATGTATGTACCCCAAGTGTGCCGCGCCAGCGTGCTGCTCTGGCGGCATAGACCTGTATTATCGCTTGATCGGTTGATGCAGCGGGCGGTGCCTGTTCGCTACTGTCACGGCGCAACTCCCACCAGGCTTTGTTGCCGTCGGTTACGTTGTGCCTGGCGAACATGCAGCCTGCTGGTAACAGGTAGAAAACCACTATGAAGCCGATGACTCTCAGCATTCAGTGCATGATTCGGTTAGTGGTAGGAAATGGCAGATTGCTAATAACCGTTGTGCGGAAGACGGTTGCTCAGTGTTTTTAAGCGGCATCATCTTCAAATTAATTTTACAGAAACAAGGTTTCAAACCCGTTGAGTTTTGGCCGCAAAACTGCTGAAAAGTTCAGGTGATGAAAACAAATCATGATACGCAGGGGATTGTGTTTGTATCATAAGAAACAAGCTGATCGATGATTGTCACCCTTATCTTCCAGAACGGGCGACTCAACGAAACACTTGTCCATAGACACGGGACATCGGTTTGCAAATCGACACCCGGGTGGCAGATCTACCGGGTTAGGCGGATCACCTGGCAGCAGGATTCTCTTTTGTGCAATACGCTGTTTTTTATCAACATTTGGTACGGCGGATAGCAGAGCTTCTGTGTATGGGTGTGCCGGGGCATTGAATAACGCGGCTCGCGATCCATGCTCTACAATTTTTCCTGCGTACATAACTGCAACGTGGTTGCACATGTGCTGCACCACGCCAAGATCGTGACTAATAAATAAATAGGTTAGTCCAAATTCACGTTGAAGTTTGCGCAGCAAGTTTAATATTTGTGCCTGTACTGCAACATCGAGCGCTGAAACCGGTTCATCACAAATGATTAGCTCGGGTTTTGTTGCAAGTGCGCGGGCAATACCGATTCGTTGACGTTGACCACCGGAGAACTGGTGTGGAAATAATCGCTTTTGCTCAGGTCGTAAGCCTACGGCTTCGAACAGTTCATCGACAATGACTTTTTTCTCAGCGCGGCTTTTGCGGGTCAAACTGCTTAGCGGTTCGGTGACTATATCCTGCGCACGTTTGCGCGGGTTCAGGCTGCTGTATGGATCCTGAAAAATAAACTGTACCTTGCGACGCACGTTTCGCAATGCGTCACCGTCTTTTTGCAGAACGTTCTCACCATCAAGTAATACCTGACCACCGTGTGCCTCCACAAGTTTAGCAACAGCGAGTGCAGTGGTGGATTTGCCGGAGCCGCTCTCGCCAACAATCGCAAGCGTCTTGCCGCGGTCGATCGCAAAAGAAACATCGTCTACTGCCTGCAGATAGTTCTTTTTGAAAAGCTCGCTACTGACAGGGAAACGTACAGATAAATTTTTTACCTCAAGCAGTCTGGTCATTATAGTGATGCCGCATGCCAGCAGTCTGCCGTTTGCCCATTGGCAAAATGCTGTTCCTGTGGTCTCGCTGTTGTGCACTGATCCGTTCTGTGCTGGCAACGGGACGCAAACAGGCACTGGTTTCGACCGAACTCTGCCAATGACGGTACGATACCGGGTATTTCTGTCAGGTCCGCCGGTTCGTTTTGCATATCCGGGTGAACATGTGGCACGCAGGCAATCAGACCCTGGGTGTACGGGTGGCGAGGGTGCTCAATGATTTGATCTACCGGTCCCACTTCGGCTTTGCGACCGGCGTACATCACAATCATGCGTTCTGCCATTTCCGCTACCGCACCCATATCATGGGTGATCAGTATAATGGCTGTACCAGTGTTTTTTCTTAAGTCCTTCAGTAACTCAAAGATTTGTGCCTGTACAGTCACGTCGAGTGCAGTTGTGGGTTCGTCCGCGATTAAAAGTCTGGGTTCGCAGGCAAGCGCCATCGCAATCATTGCACGTTGTCGCTGACCTCCCGACATCTGAAACGGGTAGTCATTTGCGCGGCTCGCAGGGTTGGGTATTCGCACTGCATCAAGTAGTTCAATCGATCTGCTCCAGGCGGCGCGTTGTGAGAGTTTCTGATGGGTACGGAGGACTTCGGCAATCTGTTCTCCAATGGTAAAAACCGGGTTAAGCGATGTCATCGGTTCTTGAAATATCATTGAAATTTCGTTGCCGCGAACTTCCCTCAGGCGTTCGTCACTTGCATTAGCCAGCTCTTCACCGTTGAAAGTAATTTGACCGCCAGCGATGCGACCTATGCCTTCTGGTAACAAGCCCATCAGCGCAAGTGCGGTCATAGATTTCCCGCAGCCGCTTTCACCAACAAAACTCAGAGTTTCACCCGCTTCAATGTTAAACGAGAGATCATCGATGACCGGGGCCACGCCGTCACGGGTGGTCAGTTCTATACGTAACTGTTCAACCTCTAGCAGCGACATATTAACGGGCCCTGAGCTTCGGGTTTAACGCGTCGTTTAATCCGTCACCTACCAGCGAGATTGCCAGTACGGTTATGAAAATTGCGACACCCGGGATAGTGACTGTATAACCCGCGTCCAGAATGTATTGTCGGTTGGAACCGATGATCTGGCCCCAGCTGACTACATTGGGGTCTGTCAGTCCGAGGAATGATAAGCCCGCTTCGAACAAAATTGCAGAACCTACCATTAGTGCTGATTGCACAATGATTGGCGGTAGGGCGTTGGGTAGCATCACAGAAAACATCAGCGTTCTGTTGGAAGCGCCGGAGGCACGCGATGCAGTAACATATTCCAGTTCTCTAATTCTTAGAAACTCTGAACGTGTGATTCTGGCTACGGCAGTCCAGCTAACTACACCAATGGCAAAGGTAATCATCGGCAATGATGCGCCAAAGAGTGCTACCAGCACCATTGAAAACAAAAGCGTTGGCAGCACTTGAAAAAATTCGGTGATACGCATTAGCACTTCTTCTACCCAACCGCGGTAGAAGCCAGCCAGGGCACCGACCGAAACTCCAATCAGAATGGATACAAGTGCTGCACACAATCCGATCAGCAGTGAAACCCTGGCACCATGAACAATCATCGCCAGTAAGTCGCGCCCCAGGTAGTCTGTGCCGAGGATAAAGCCTTCTTCACCGGGTGGGCTGAACGGTGCCCATACCATTTCAAATGGATCTATCGGATAAATTAAAGGTCCGATGATCGCGGCAATAACAATAAATAACAGAACTATCAGTGCTGCCACAGCCGCATGGTTACGTAAAAACATGCTCCAGGCGTCAGCCATAGGCGAGCGGGCTTTGTAAACCGTGGCATCAGTGATTACTGGATTTTCAGGTACAGGTTCCTGTATCTGTTTTATTGGTGTCTGACTCACTGGCGACCTCTTAGCCTGGGGTCGACCCAGCGCAGCACCAGATCAGTTAACAGGTTGCCTGCAATAACAACCAATGCAGAAAAAAACAAAATACCTAGTATGGTGGGTGTATCACGCGCAATGATAGACTGGAACGCGAGGGTACCAAGCCCGGGCCAGGAAAAAACAGTTTCTACCAGCACTGCACCTGAAACCACGGCGCTGAATTGAAGGCCTGCCAGAGTGATAACGGGTGACAATGAGTTTCTTAACGCATGCTTATACACTACCTTGCGTTGACTGAGTCCTTTGGCTTTGGCTGTACGAACATAATCGGAACCGAGTACCTCCATCATCGTTGCACGTGATAAACGTGAGTACAACGCCAGAAAAATAGAGGACAGAGTCACCGCAGGCAGTACAAGATGCCTCGCGACATCAATAAAGTGCGTCCAAAATCCACCGGTGATTGTTACATCGCGCATGCCTGCCACCGGAAACCATTGTATGTGCAGCGAAAATCCAATCAACAGTAAAATACCTGTCCAGAATACCGGTGCCGAATAACCGAACAACGCTAAAAAGGTAACAAAATGACTGGCGACTCCATTGGGTTTGCGTGCCGAGATAACGCCAAGCAGAACGCCAACGATCAGAGCCACCAGCTGAGCAGTAATTACCAGCAGCAGAGTTGCAGGCAGGCGTTCAAGGATCAGTTCGGTCACGGGCTTGTTATAGAAAAATGAAAATCCGAGATCGAGCCTCAGCACGCCGCTAACATAGCGACCCAGCTGTACCACAAAGGGCTGATCAAGACCGTAGTCCCTGCGAATTTGATCGAGTAGTTCTTTGTCGGCACCTCCCATCGACTGGCTGATGGTGTCGGCTACATCTCCCGGGGCGAGATGCATTAAAGAAAAATTTAATATCAGTACAGCGACCAGCAGCGCGACTGCATAAAACAGTCTGACCAGTGTTGTCCGGAGTATTTGCAAGGGTCAGGAGGTGGCAGCGGTACAAATACCGCTGCCGGGCTTCAGGAGACTATGGTTTAAGATAGGTCATATCGATGGGAGTTGAAGTACCCCATATACCGAGCGGCGGGTTACCAATCTTATCGCTATAAACTGTGTGGTAGGGAAGGGTATTGGCGTGGTACACCGGTACCTCATCTGCAATGATGGACTGGAACTCATCATACAAAGATTTGCGTTTATCACTATCTGTCTCAACCGCTGCCAGTGCAATCAGCTCGTCGATGCGAGCGTTGGCATAGCCCTGGGTGTTTGACCAGACTCCCTTGCCTATATTGGTACTGTCGTAGGTTCTGTGCACACCAATGACGGGATCACCCCAGTTGAAAACGGTATCCCAGCTTAAATCGTAATCCATATCACCCATACGTTTGGCCCACGTAGGGAAGTCTGCACTGGCACGGACCTCTACATCGACTCCCACTTTTTTTAGCGCTGCCTTTACATATTCAACCTGGGGTTTTACATCGGGCCAGCCGAAGTCAATGGTCAGGTCAAATCTTTTGCCGTCTTTAACTGGGAAGCCTGCTTCATCCAGCAATGCGTTAGCCTTGTCAAGATCAACATCGTAGGCTTCAACATCGCCGTTATAAAACGGGCTGTCAGGATGAATGCCGGTTCGTGAGTCAGAAGCCGTCCCCTGCATCAGGGCATTCAATATGAAATTTTTATCCACCGTATAGGCTATAGCTTTTCTGACTCTTACATCTTTAAGCGGTCCGCGCTGTGTGTTGATGGCCAGCCAGTCCAGAGGCCCGATACCGCCATAACCTTCATTGGTAACCGTAAGACCTTCAACCTTCTTAAGTCGGTTGATTATGCGCGGGAGTTGTTCAAACGCGCCCATCTGCACTTCTCCATTTTCATAGGCAATAGCTCTTGCAGCAGGGTCGGAGATAATCCGCATAACCACTTTATCGAGATACGGTCGTCCGTCGATAAAGAAATCATCGAAACGTTCCAGAATTACATGTTCTCCTGATTTATATTCAACCAGCTTAAAGGGCCCGGAACCGACCACGTTTTCATTGTTACGCGGGTGGGTTTTTACTTCGTTAATCGGTACATCGCCATAGATATGTTGCGGGATGATTGACATCAATTGCCCCGACATAGCAAGCATCAGGGCCGGATGCGGTTTGGAAAGTTTGAGAATAGCCGTGTGATCATCCGGTGTTTCAACTGATTCGACCGGCGCAAACATAGATTTGAATGGATGGTTTTCTTTGATAACGTCAACGGAGAAGGCCACATCTTTAGAAGTGAGTGGTGTACCGTCATGAAACACGGCATTGTCGACCAGATTTAACGTCACCGACAAACCGTCATCTGATACTTCCCAGCTCTTTGCGAGGTAGGGCTGCGGCGTCCAGTCTTCGTCATATCGCAACGGTGATGCAAAAAGCTGTGCGCCCGGATAGCCTGTAACAATTCCGGACTGAACGGCGGAATTGAGATTTCGAACATTGGTGCCGAGTACTGTTACCAGTGTGCCACCGCGCACCGGCTCTGCGATTGTGTGTGTACTCGTAAGCCCTGTAACCAGAACGACTGAGGCAATGAGCCCCTTCATCATATTTTTCATGTTGAGTCCCTGCTGTAGGTTAAATGGTTTACCTGATCCAAGGTTCTCTGTCTTTGCGTCATAATGCAACCCAATTTTGCTACCGGTTTGCAGTTAACGGGCGAGCTACTGCCCTTTAGCTACTTGATGTCGCAGTTTTTACTGTTCACATATGCTGTAACTGTTTCAATTCAGATAGACCAGGCATGGGAAGCGCAAAATTGACCATCACTATATATCGTGCAAATAAAATCGTGACGATGAATCCGGGCAGACCGACTGCAACGCACGTTGCGGTACGGGATGGTCGAATTCTGGCTGTCGGCAGCTTTGATGAGTGCAGCGGCTGGGGCGATCACCTGCTCGATGAAAGGTTTGCAGATAAGATCCTGCTACCCGGGTTTGTCGAGGGGCATGCCCACACAATGGAAGGCTCGCTGTGGGCAAAGGTTTACTGCGGATGGTTTGATCGCACAGATCCACACGGCGTTGTTTGGCAGGGGCTAAAATCACTTGATGCAGTGATAGAGCGGCTCAGTGATGCGGCAAAGAAGCTTAACGATGATACTGCACCGGTATCCGGCTGGCAGTTTGATCCGATCTATATGGGTAACACAAGTGTCGGTCGCAAAGACCTTGATCGTGTCTCTGATGTTCGCGCAGTAGGAGTACTACATGCGTCAGGGCATATACTCAATGTAAACAGCAAAGCGCTGGAGCTTGCAGGATTACTTAAACCCGGAGTTGAGCATCCTGGAATACCGTTAGGTGATGATGGCCTGCCAACGGGGGAGCTGAAGGGCCCTGATGCAAT
>CAZYRP010000164.1:0-12124 GCA_964649465.1 uncultured Granulosicoccaceae bacterium
AATATATCTATCGCCTCTTCGTAACCGATGCCTGCAATTAGACCTGCAGTTCTGACGCGTGAGCACCCACACTCAAAACGCAGCGGCTCTGATTCAAATACCCGGACATCATCTTCAGCAAAAACCTGACTTAAGAGCAGCTCAGGATTTTTTTCCAACAACTCTTTCTGCTCTATGGTGTCAGCAAGCAAACTAACCCGATGCCAGTCATCTTCACGCTCTGGCTCCTGCTGATGCATACCCTTTGAGTCGTCCGCCGGAAGTTGCTGCAGCATAAACCCTGCAGCTTCATGCTCCGTACAGGCAAGCCACAGACGTGTCGGTAGCTGCTCTGAATTTTCAAAGTAACCGGCCAGTGCATCCTGCAGCAATTCTCCACTTACCTGCACCACGCCCTGATACACATCGCCTGCCTCACTGCTTTCAATCTGAATGGTCAGTGTTGCATCACCAAACACTTTTTGAAGCGGCGTCGCAGGCGGCTCTGCGTTCCAGCGCGCAAGACCGCGTTGCCCACCATCGGCATTTCCCTGAACCACCAGCAAAGTCACTGGTCCCGAGCCACGGGCCTGAAGAGTCAACTTGCCGGTGAACTTTATCATAGAGGTCAGCAACGGCATTGCTGCCATGGCATGACCCAACAACTGCTGCACGTTTGGAGGGTACTCGGCTCTTGCCAGAACTTCCTGCCAGGTGGCATTGAGGCGCACCAACACCCCACGAACCTGCGCTTTTTCAAGAATAAAACGGTGTCGGCTATCTTTATGTTGCATTAGCGTCGATCGATTCTCTGGCCATATTGGCATTGCCACTGCTCATTCATTTCTTACTGCCTTTTATTACTGTCATTTATTCCTGTGGCAAGCATGCTTTACGAGCAGTTCCGTCATACAATGGCAGTCGGCCATCCTGTTAGGCATCCGTCCTTGCCCGGGGTGCAGTTTACGCGATATCGTAAAATCGTGGTCGAGTTTTGCACGTACTGAAAAGCTGAGAATTTGAATTGAAGACGCTGCACCGGACATTAACAATACTCTGCTGCTTCGCAGCTGCACTGCTGTTCGCCTGGAAACTGCTATACGTTGCAAACTACAACTATGAGTTCTGGTATTCGCAACTGAACATCGAACAACACATAGCCAAGTTTGCACCTCAAAACAGGTTAAATAAAAACGGCTTTGAAAATACCACCAGGGATGATCGGACCGAGCTCTTCCGCTCTATCGGACATGCCATTAACAATAGTGGCGACGGACTTAGAACACTGGAATACCAGCCGTACCCAGACTCAAAACCGATTATTTTTCTCACCGACCCGGAAGCGACTCATCTCGAAGACGTAGCAAAACTCATTGATTTCCTTGAGCCGATAGGCTGGGCTGCAACCGCACTGCTGGTTTTGCTGGTGGTGCTTGGAATGGTCAGCAAAATTTCACTGCCCGGTCTGAAAGTCTCATTGCTGACCCTGCTTGTTATCGCCCTGCTGCTGACGGTGGTTATTGTCGCGGTCGGGCCACACGACGTTTTCACCGCGTTGCACGAATTTGTTTTCCCGGAAGACCATCAATGGTTTTTTTACTATCAGGACTCATTGATGACAACACTCATGAAAGCGCCGGATATATTCTTCGCAATTGGCGCTGTCTGGGCCGTACTGGCAACGATCATCTACCTGATGATCACTTTTTTGTTCCGCCTTATCGAACGAACAGAGAGCTGATTTACCTGGATTTTTTCGTAATCGCCATACAACACAGTGCAGCTGGCGTAAAAATTGAACAGTATCGTGCTCGTGCAATCGCAGAGCAAAAATGGCACAGCATTCCTTACGTCCGGCCCGCAGTGTGGAAAATTCCGATGCTGCAAAACCCGGTGAACTCAAAATCTCCGATCTGTCGCAGGGTCAGGGCCTCACCGATCGCTACGATAATCTGATAAAAACACTCTGCCTGCCAGCTGCGCACGAAATAGATTCAACAACCGGCAGTCTCACGGCTGCAGACCGATCGACGCGATTTTGCCGCCACATTCGCTACGCACTGAACGCCGATACCGCGTATCTCTGCAACCGCACTTCACTGACAACTGTTGCAACATCTTCTTCAATCAGCGCACAGCAAGAGTGTGAAGATACTACTGAGCTCCACGCAGCCCTTACCTCAATGGTCTGTGATCTTTGGAATTGCACAGCGCCGCTGTGTCCGCCAGACATCAACGTTTTCACGGAAGAGCCAAATTTTTCCTACTGCGTAATCCCATTGTATACCGAGCATGACCATTTGCTGGTGGTAGTAAATTCAGAAGTCGACAAAACTTTGATAGGCGACTACATCGCAGATGCACTTACGTCTGTCTATAAAGTATTTTTAAATGCCAATAACAATTCAACTGTAGAGACTACTCTTGAGCCGTCGGTGCTGGATGCTCTACATAGAAAATACCAGCTGAGCAGCCCGACAATTACAAACAGACGCCACGAATTATTCTGCAATCAGGTTAAGCAGTCCGTTGCCGAGTTTGACGGCCTGACCCTGGTAAATATTAAAGACAAGCCAGAACCGTTGCGTACCGTACTACCCACACCTCTATACGAAGTTGCAGCTCTGTGGGATAAAACGAAAGGCACAAACGCGCCTGCAAGATTCAAAGCAACACTGGATAATCACTGCCTTGTGGAATCCGCACACGGTTACAAAACTCTTTGCGATAACGAGAACCTCGCAAAATTTAGTGACGGAAGATCACTGAAGATACGCGTTCATGCTGAAACACTGAGCGACTATAGCTTCACTGAAACTCTGAGAGATCTCATAGAAAAAGCAGTGATTCACAGCTCAAAGCTCGAGTTCACTGTTGTGTCTGTACCTGGCAAAGATTTCACAGCTGCACTACATAGCCTTTACAGCCAATTTGACATTACCGTCTCAACCCCTGAGGCGGCAAACAGCCCAATCGTCAGCATAGCTGACGAGTTTGACGTGATGCAGCTACACGGTGTGAAGAAACCCGGTGTGGTAAAAAAAATAAACAGCTGATCAGTTTAAAGCTGATCACTTGAGAGTCAGCATTAATTAACCCATAAATTGACCAGCACATTGACACACACAACCCACTAACTCTATTTAGCCCATTGGTCTATTTAGACCAGGGAAATCGCTTCAGGCACTCGGCCTTACCCATCTCATTAAGCCGCTTGATGTTTGCGTCAGGGATAGCCAGCGTATCGGTAACAGCAGCAGCCTTCGCGATCGAATCAGCGCGCAACCACTGAACTACAGGGTACGGAGATCTGTTGGTATAGTTGCCAATATCCTCGGCATCAACACCTGCAAACCGGTAATGCGGGTGAAAGCTCGCTATTTGAAAATCCAGTTCGCGATCATCTACCAGCAATAGCGCTTCAACATTGGCTAAAAAATCGTTAAAGTCGAGAAAGTCAGCAAGCGTATTACTTGCCACAACCAACGTTGTCTCAGCCAGCCCGGGGTCATCTGCAAGTTTTATAAGCTCGCTTTCTATCAGTGCAAGAAAGTCGGCTTCAGAGTCACTGTTGCATACCGCAATACGCACATGACCAGCGCGATACGGCAAACCTGCAAACGGGCACAGAGACAACCCGATTACGCACTGCTCAACCCACTGCCTAATCAGCTCAGCCGTATTTGAAAGGCCTTTAGCCAAACTTTGTTGCTCCTGTAGTAATCAGGGAGACCTTACAGTCTGTCCTGTTCAGAATATTGCAAAATCGGGTGTTATGTTACCCTCCATGGTTTAATCAATCACGCTTAGATGGCGACGACACAAGGCGACGACACCATGACTAAAGCACTGCATATGTTCCCGGATAAGTGCACCAGCTGCCTCATGTGCGAAATGGCTTGCTCACTTGAAAATGAGGGCCTGTTTAACCCGGCCAAATCAAGAATCAAGGTGTTCGAATTCGAACACGGCAAAACCTCTGTTCCGTATACGTGCACCCAATGCGAGGAGGCCTGGTGCCTGCATGCCTGCCCGACCAACGCCATTGTCATTAACGAGGCGACCGGTGCAAAAGAGGTCATCGATGACAAATGCGTTGGCTGCAAAGTCTGCACGATGGCCTGCCCCTACGGCACGGTTAACTACAATACCAGTACAGGTAAAGTCATTAAGTGCGACTTATGCGGCGGTGACCCCAAGTGCGCTGAAGTTTGTCCGACAGATGCCATTGTATATCGCTAGTGATTTTTATTACTGGCGGGCACTGAAAACACGCGACACAGAATCACAGGAGATCAGTCATGGGCTGGCAAAACAGAGTTCTTAGAGTAAACCTCACCGAAGGCAGCATATCGGTAGAACCACTTAATATGCAGTGGGCACAGGAATACCTTGGCGAGCGTGGGCTCGCTACCAAATATCTGATGGAAGGTATGGACCCGCGTGCCGATGCCATGAGCCCCGAAAACATGCTGATCTTTGCAACCGGGCCATTGACCGGCACCATGTCTTCTACCAGTGGTCGTTTTGCGGTAGTGACCAAGGGGCCACTAACCAATGCAATTGCCTGTTCCAACTCAGGTGGCAAGTTCGGCGCGTCATTAAAATTCGCAGGCTACGACATGTTGATCCTTGAGGGTCGATCTCCGAAACCTGTCTACCTTCACATTGTCGACGAAGAAGTCACTCTGCACAGCGCCGATGATCTGTGGGGCACAACCGTATGGCATACCGAAGAAACCATCAAAGAAAAACACAGTGACCCGCAGTTGAAGGTAGCATCCATTGGTGTCGCAGGTGAAAAAGGCGTGCGCTACGCCTGCATCGTTAACGACCTGCACAGAGCCGCAGGCCGCAGTGGCGTGGGTGCTGTGATGGGAGCAAAAAACCTCAAGGCAATTGCAGCGCACGGAACCAGAGGTGTCACTGTAAAAGACATGCCGCGCTTCATGGATACAGTGAAAAAAACCTGGAAGAAACTCGAGCAGGATCCCGGTCGCGAGCAACTGACCGAACTTGGCACCAATGCCATGATCGATACCATGCAGGAATTTGGTGGCTTGCCAACCAATAACTTTCAGGAAGTACAGTTCAAAGGCACAGACAAAATAAATCCTGAAGCAATGGCTACACCGAACAGCCGCGGCCACACCAATCTCATTACCAACAAGGCGTGCTTTGGGTGCACCATCGCGTGTGGTCGAATTGCCCACATAGATCAAACACACTTCTCTATTGTGAACAGAAAAGAGTACTGGCATGCATCAGGTGGACTGGAATATGAAACAGCCTATGCATTTGGCCCGGTAGTTGGCGTCGATGACATAGATGCACTGACGTTCGCAGGTTATATGATGAACGAACACGGCATGGACCCGATCTCATTCGGCGCAACCCTGGCAGCTGCGATGGAATTATTTGAGATGGGAATTCTTACCACCAAAGATACAGATGGCATACCGCTTAACTTTGGCAACGCTGAAGCGTTGACAATCATGGCGGAAAAAACCGGCAAATATGAAGGTTTTGGTCAGGTGCTGGCACTCGGCTCTCGACGCATGTGTGAAAAGTATGGTCACCCCGAAATTTCAATGGCAGTTAAAGGACAGGAATTTGCCGGCTACGATTCACGCGCACTACCGGGTATGGGGCTAGGCTATGCAACAAGTAATCGCGGCGCCTGCCATCTTAAACATGACGTCTTTGCGGAAGATATGTCAGATCAAAGTGCTGCGGGCAAAGCCGAGCCATGCAAAACTTCGCAGGATGCGATCGCCACTATTGATTCAACCGGACTATGTCTGTTCACATCCGGCTCATGGGATCTTTCAGACTATGCAGATCAAATAGATGCTGCATGTGAAGGCAGCTGGAATAAAGAAAGGCTTCAGGAAACCGGTGAGCGCATCTGGAACCTCGAGCGACAATTCAATCTTGCAGCAGGCTTAACACGGGCAGATGATACGCTGCCACCAAGACTCCTGAATGATCCGGCTCCCAGTGGCACGGCCAAAGGCCGGGTATGTGAACTCACCACTATGCTTGATGAGTACTATAACCTGCGCGGCTGGAACAGCCAGGGCGAGCCAACTGATGCCACTATCAATCGCCTCGGCTTATAGCAGATCACCAATTCGTGATTCTAAGCGTTAAAACCACCGGCCTGCTGGGCAAATACCTTCCACCAGGCAGCGCCAGAAACCTTGGAGATGTTGAACTGCCAGACAGCAGCAATGTAACAGCACTGCTTGATCAATTAGCCATTCCAGACGGTCGCTGCCTTGTTACTGTTAATGGCGAGTTAATACAAAAGGAAGAGTTTCCGTCAACAACGCTCGCTGCCACCGACAAGGTGGTATTGATGGCACCACTGACTGCAGGGTAAACCCGCGGACCGGATAAAACGCAGGGCTCGCAGTACTATTTCGTGTCAGGTTAAACTAAACCTTTTCACGCAATATGAGAAAATTGCGCACGCTGTAGTAGCCGGCAGATTTTTCCCAGGCCAGATTCTGCAAGGCCGTAACGCCTGATTCCCACGGCTCATTACTGGCCAGTGCTTCAAAACTAAATTCCTCCGCAATATTGCAAAAGAAACATCGATACCACTGGGTACCCGTTGCAGAATTCTCGTTCAACACTGCAGTCTTGATTGCCTCCAGGAGTCCCTCAGGAATAGAAGCATCAGCTTCAACGCTTGCACGTGTTCCAAAGTTTCCAACATAGGCGATATACGGTTTACCACCAATAACCCATTCATGAGTTGTTACCAGGTTCGGGTCATTAATTTTCCAGAAAGCCGCAAGAAGAACGGGAAAAGAGCTGACAGAAAAGTTATGCAACGCATCATTCACTCCTTCCAGCTGTCCACCCATACCTGCAAAACACTCATCGATGACGCGGTTATCAGGTAACAGTACTTCAATATCAAGCCGTCCACTCTTCTCACCTGCAAACCAGCTGGCCCTTATAGCTGGCAGCTCACCATAAGGAATCACCCATTCACCCTCTTCATGCAGAGGTATATCATGGGTCGACAACATCTTTGCCATCTGTTGCTTTAACGAGGTGGGTTCCATTAGCTTTTATTTGCCGTTATGACCTTCAGACCAATGAGTCGACAGACGCGGAAACAGAGGGTACCCAGTTGAGTACACGCTCTTCCGTGTCAACCTTGCCTGGCTGCAAAAACTCCTTACCGCGTGATTCATTCATCAAAATCTCCTCACCAGTATCGCCACCAGGAACTGCCTGACCGCGATCAACCTGAAGTGATGCAAAATCAAATAAATTGCGATCTGCAAGTTGCGAAGGCTTTACGTTAGTCAGTGCAGTGAAAATAGATTCAACCCGGCCCGGGTTAGTTTTATCCCACTGTTGTAGCATCTGCTTGATATTCTGGCGCTGCAAGTTAGGTTGTGATCCACACAAGTCACAGGGAATGATAGGAAACTGTTTTTGCAGTGCATAGTTTTCGATATCTTTTTCTTTGCAGTAAGCGAGCGGTCGTATCACTACATTTTTGCCATCGTTGCTACGCAGCTTTGGTGGCATAGATTGCAAACTACCACCATGGAACATATTTAAAAACAACGTCTCTATTATATCGTCCCGATGATGACCCAGAGCGATACGATTAAAGCCATGTTCCTCGGCGTATCCATAGAGTGTTCCGCAACGCAGCCTTGAACAAAGACCACAGGTAGTTTTACCTTCCGGAATGACGCGCTTTACTACAGAGTAGGTATCGCGTTCGATAACATCGTACTCAACACCGACAGACTGTAAATATTCAGGAAGTATATGCTCCGGAAAATTTGGTTGCTTCTGGTCAAGGTTCACGGCCCGGAGCGTGAAGCTGACCGGCGCTTTGCGCTGCAGGCTGAGCAACATATCGAGCATGGTGTAGGAGTCTTTCCCTCCTGACAGGCATACCATCACCCGGTCGCCATCCCCGATCATATTAAAGTCGACGATTGCCTCAGCCGTATTACGGCGCAAACGCTTGGCGAGCTTGTTAAAGTCGTATTGCTGCTTGGGCTTTGGCATCTTCCATCTTCAAAATGGCAAAACAACAAGTCTAGAGCAAAGCGAATCAATTCGGTAGGTTTACAGCGTAACGAAGACCGCCTGATTCGATTTTCGGGGATAAAACCTTCGGGCGAACACCAGGCGAACTATAGCTTCGGATTTAACCAGCAGGCACTACAACCACTGGTTGGTCATCATTTAGTCTGGATGCCTGCGTGCCGCAAACCAGAAACTCATCAATTGTGGTGGCGGCGTAGCTACGGAAACACGCATATAGGTACTTCGCACACTCCGGGTTTGCGCAACGCACAACACCTTCGTTGTATGCCCTGGCAACTTCTTTATTAATATTTTCGGAATGGACTACTGGTGCAATTACCAAAGGTGCAAGCAAGACAGCCGATACCAAACCCAGTTTCTTAATCACGATATTAATTCTCCAGTGCGTTCTTCATTCCCTTGATAAAACTAAATATAAAAAATCACCCTCTTGTTACCAACTACAGATTAACCCTGCGGATTGACCCTGCGAATTGATCGGTAGCACAACAACCGAGCTCCACCCTGAACAGAGTGTAGCGCGCGAATCGAAATCACACTCGACCTGATCACAAAAATTGACAGACAGGACACAGCTTATGAAAATTTTACAATCCACGAATCACAGTTTGCCATCGGTCAAACTTTGTAAATCAGTCAACTACGTGCGTAATTCTAATCCCTGAAGACAGTACTGCGTGCATCATGACAGTGATGAAAGCCTCAAGGCCGTGCAACAGAGTTTGCCTGCGTCGCAACAACGAAAATTGAAATCTATTGCGGCACTGCGCACCCGATGAAAAACAGGTAGAAGCATGAACTTCAATTACAGGGTTATTAATGCAGCCACACACCCGCAAAAATTAAGGTGTAACCTGCTGAGGACTCAATCAGATTGGAGTGCGACCCGCAAAGGCGTGCGATAAGGTACCGCCATCAACATATTCAAGTTCACCACCCAGCGGCACACCATGGGCAATACGCATTACTGACAGTTGCCTTGCGCGCGCCATCTCTCCCACATAGTGGGCAGTTGCTTCACCTTCAACAGTTGAATTGGTGGCCAGAATAACTTCACGAACAGTGCCCGATTCAAATCTGTCAGTAAGTTCTTCAAGCCCCAACATCTCCGGGCCAATACCATCCAGTGGTGACAACTTGCCGTGCAGAACAAAGTACAGCCCGCGATAGTCGGTGGCTTTTTCTAAAGCCGCAAGGTCTGATGGTGATTCAACAATACAAAGTTTCTCATGCTCACGGGTAGCATCAGAGCAAATACGGCATACTTCAACCTCGGTAAAATCACGACAAACCGTGCAATGGCTAATGCGGTCCATCGACAATTTCAATAGCTCGGCCATGCGCAAACCGCCTTCACGATTGCGTTGCAACAGATGAAACGCCATACGCTGTGCCGACTTAGGCCCGACACCTGGCAGGCAACGCAACGAATCAACGAGCTGATTAAGAAGTGGTTCTGCCATTATTTAGTTTTACCCTCTACTTATTTTGCCTCTATTCAGTCTTACCTCGGGATAAACCCCGGGGGTTACTGCTAAAACGGCAGCTTCATACCGGGTGGCAGCTGCATGCCCGCTGTTGCACCTTCCATCATCTCTTTGGTTTTTCCTTCAAGCTTCTGCGAGGCATCATTGACGGCTGCAGCAACCAGGTCTTCGAGCATTTCTTTGTCATCACCCAGCAAACTTGAATCGATGTCGACTTTGCGTAATTCGTGTCTGCCAGTCATGATAACTTTCACCAGACCACCGCCGGACTGCCCCTCAATTTCGAGGCTTGCAACATCTTCCTGCGCCTTCTGCATTTTTTCCTGCATCTGTTGCGCCTGTTTCATCATGGCGCCCAAACCACCTTTCATAACTGAACCTTATTGGTTGTTCTTTGCTGTTGCAAAGAGTAACTGGTTAATTAAAAAAACACACAACGATTATAGCGTGCGAATAACATCAGGAGTCTTTCGGGTCGCCGTCGTCTAACGGCTTAATGCTGCCGGCGCTGACTTCCGCACCAAATTTAGCAACAATTTCGGCAACAACCGGATCATCTGCAATAGCGTTACGCGCTTCTTCCAGCTTGTTTTCTTCTGCCTGTTTTTCAATCTGCGCCGGTGTGCCATCCGGTGTCTCAGATGCAATGGATACTTTAAGCTGCAGTTCTCCCTCAAGCAGCACAGACATCTTCTCGCGCAGTCTCTCCTTCCAACGCGGCGCGGCCAGCGTTTCGTACTCGGGATCAAGGTGCAAATGCACCTCGTCTTTTGCAGCAGCATGCAATATGCAATTTCTCGCAAGCTGCAACGGCATACCAGTAACAGGAATCTCGGTAACAATTTTATTCCAGTCAGCCGGCTTCCACTCTACATTCGCCGGTGGCAAATCAGGTTTGCTTTGCTCTTCTGCATCCGGCTTTTCCTGCACTCCAGATTTCTGCTGAGTGGCTTTTGATCTTGCCGGTGCTTTTGCCGGTGCTTTTACTGCGGACACTTTTTCTGCTGGCGCTTCGGGAGCCGAACTTGCAGAGGCAGCAGGTTGTTCCACTTGCCGCGACCGTTCAGCAGTCGATCCTGCGTTTCCAGGCCGTTTAGGGCTATGCTCTAAATTACCGGGCTGTGAATCAACCCGCTGTGAATCAACTTGAACCGAATTACCAGCAGCGCCGGAAGATTCAGCACCTGCAACAAACGGTTTAAAAGCTAACATTCGTATCAAAGTCATTTCCAGCGCCTGACGTTGATTCGGTGCATAAGGCATATCCCGACGGCCAGTCAGACCAATCTGATACCAGAGCTGGACATCTTGAGGAGATATACGTCTGGCAAACTCCTGCAGACGCTTTTCGTCATGTACATTCCCCTGTTGCAGGCTGCCAATGGTCTGGATTGTTGCTATCTGATGTAACAGTGCAAGCAATTCACCCAGCACATGACTGTAGTCTGGCACATAGGCGGCTAACTCCTCTACTTGCTTAAACACCTGTTCGGGTTTATCCAACGCTACCGCATCAAGCACATCGTAGAGGCGCGAGGGAGAAAAACGGCCCAGCATGGACTCAACTTCGTCGGATGAAATACTGCCTTGCCCATAGGCAATCGCCTGGTCCAGCAGACTCAATGCGTCACGCACACTCCCGTCAGCCGCCTGTGCCACATGGGCTATCGCCAGTTCTTCATATTTAACTTTTTCATTATCCAGCAGTTTAGACAGATACGGCCTCAACAACTGATCCGGCATTTCTTTTAGATTAAACTGTAAACATCTGGACAACACCGTGATTGGCAGCTTTTGCGGATCAGTGGTGGCCAACAGGAACTTTACATGCTGCGGTGGTTCTTCCAGTGTTTTCAGCAACGCATTAAAACTGCTCTTTGAAAACATGTGCACTTCGTCAATCAGATAAACCTTATAGCGACCACTGCCCGGTGCATAGGCGACGTTATCGAGCAGTTCACGGGTGTCATCAACTCCGGTTCGTGACGCTGCATCAACTTCAATCAGGTCGAGAAATCGACCTTCATCTACCTGCGTGCATGCAGAACATTCACCACACGGCGTTGAGCTGACACCTTTCTCGCAATTGAGGCTTTTAGCAAAAATTCGAGCTATAGTGGTTTTACCGACACCGCGAGTGCCGGTAAAAAGATAGGCATGGTGCAGCCGATCCTGATCAAGCGCATTAGTCAGCGCTCGCAGCACATGCTCCTGACCGAGCATGTCTTCAAAACGTCTCGGCCGCCAGCGGCGCGCCAGTGCTTCGTAGCTCATTTCAATGAAGCGACGTAATTGGCAACGCGCGAATTATGTGCACCGCAAAACCAAGTCTGAAAAGTCGTCGGTTTTTTCAACAGATATTGCACAGTCAGCAAGATAATCCGGGCTTCAATAAGCGCGCATTTGGAGGCACGCATCTGGAAAGAGCCCGCAGGCGACCTGTATTCTGAGAGAGGATATACAGGTCGTTTGTGCAGGCGATTGCACGTTGGGTGGCACCTTACACCAGCCGCATCCCGGCACCCGATTCCACCGCTGCCGCTGCTCCCTTCCGGGCCTGACGGGGT
>CAZYRP010000165.1:0-12101 GCA_964649465.1 uncultured Granulosicoccaceae bacterium
CAAGTTGGAAACCTACAGGGAGGGTACGAAGATCGGGCCCAATTCGTCTTTGATGATCATGATGGCAAAGCCTTTAACAGATGAAGAAATCGCAAATTTGGCGGCATACTTAAAGGATGCATCACCTTGAAGTAACACCTTAAAACACCTGGAGGAAATCAATGTTCAAATATAGCAAGACTATATCTGCGATTGCGGCATCTGCTGTAGTTGTGATCGGACTAGCTTCTAATGCTCATGCCGATGGTCACGGGGGAATGAATGTTCCGATTATTAAAACAACCGAGTTTATGACCGGGCTGGAAAATCCCTGGGATATGGCTTTCCTGCCTGACGGGACAATGTTCTACACCGAAAAGTGCAAAGGGCTTTCGGTTCGATCAAGCTCCGGCGATGTAACCGCACTTTATGGAATAAAAGGTTCCAGCGGCTACGGCGATTCCGGAGATGATCTGTTCTGTGATGGCCAGGCCGGTATATTGGGCGTGGTTGCAGATGCGGACTTTGAAAATAATCGCTCGCTATACGTCTATTCTTCTTCTACCAAGTACCATGGAGATGGCTGTAAAACCAACTTCGAAAAGTGTGACGGTAATATTGTGATGAAATTTACGGTCAGTGATGACCTTAAGAGTGTTTCTGATCGCACAGATATTGTCACAGACATCCAGTATAAACCGTTTGAGTCGGATCAACCATTTGGTGGGCCCGGTGCTCATAATGGTGGCAGATTACGCGTTGGGCCGGAAGGATACCTTTGGGTAACTGGTGGTGATCGTCACAGAGGCACTTGTCCTCAGGACGGCCAGTTACTTTGCGGTAAAGTACTAAGAATTGATGGAGACGGTAACGGACATCCCGACAACAGCCCACCTGAGGGTTTTGACAACCGCATCTACACCTATGGACATAGAAATGTTCAGGGTATAGATTTTCGTCCGAGTGATGGCAGAGCGTTCACCGCAGAACACGGGCCATGGCACAGTGATGAAATTACCGCATTGGTTAATGGCGGCAATGCCGGTTGGGACCCTGCTCAAAATGTAGGCGGACGCGGCGAATGCCCTGACGAATACTGCGGTTATGAGCCCAATCAAATGGATGCCATGGATCCTGCCATTCGCGCCTCTTACACTCCTATGAGTGATACTCGCTTTGAAGACCTGATGCCGCCATCATGGAATAATCATGGTTTTTCACAAGGCACCAGCTCTGCGGCGTTCCTGACTGGCGAAAACTGGGGTATCTATGAAGGACGTCTGGCCGCAGGCATCATGGGTATTGGTTTCGGTGCTACTCCACCGGGATCGCGCATTGACGTATACGATCTTGCTGATGATGGACTGTCGGTCAAGGGCGCTATCATCATGCCAACCGGCATCACAACCAGATATCGTGGTCTGGTTATGGGACCGGAGAATGCGTTGTATGCCACAGTAGATGACGGCATTATCTACAAAATTAGCGCAACCCCTCAGAACTAGGGAAATAAACGCTCGCTTTAAATATAAAAAAATAGAAAGTACTGTTGCTCGCGCTACTTTAAAAGTAGCGCGAGTTTTTTTTGTCAGTCAAAAAATACTGTGAATTTAGTCATTACACAGAATATTAACTAACTGCGAAGTAGCCGATTTTTCCTTTATAGCCTTTTTTGGCTTTGCAGTAGTGTTGGTTGCCATCGCAGGTTTACTCCATTCTTTATCAGAGAAAAATGTACTTTGTACTATAACTTCTGATTTTTCAGAGCAGTCTAATCTTAAAAAACTCTGATAGCTGGAGGCTGCCATGACCGATGTTTTATATCTCACTCTGGTCCAAACGCTAATTTGACTGCCATTTTTTTCTATGCGCGCGGCGTCGTAGAAATATATATCGCCGTTTGATCTGGTGGAATATTCAATCCACTCTGCCATTGCGTTACAGGAGAACATAAGCAGGATTATCGAAAGTAATTGTTTCATGTTCGGATCTCTAAAGAATATTTAACGCCCGCGCATCATATGCGCCACACAAGCATCTGACGGACTGATTTTGCACCACATTAACTGATAATCCCAATGCCCCGTGCCCGTTGTTTAAACGCATTACATTGTCCGTCCTCTACGACCAATAAATTTGGTCTCGACGCTTCACATTTACATTCGATTCAACGCAATAATCAAGGGGAATCGAATGATTCCCCTTTGGCTTGATATAACAATCCTTTGTTGAGATGTAACACGCTTAAAGAACGGTGATTTCTCCAGCATCATTGATGATGCAAGATGCGGTTCCGGTCCATCCCCAGCCGTCATTATCAGTGTCAATGCAAATCGTTTCACGCACCTCACCTTCCGGTGTTGGAGGGGTGCAGGTTTCAAATCCGTTCCAGCCCCAGCCGTCTCCGTCAGAATCAATGCAAGTGTATTGCTGACTTCCGACTGTAGGAATTACATCTTCTGGATTTGTATCTGGGTTTTCACCCTCAACATCGGTACTGTCGGGTGCAACCGTACCATCAATCAACCCCTGCGCACGGTTAAACGCGTTGTTGCCTATCTGCTCTCCAAGTACACGCCCGCGCAGATCGCCATCCTGAATATGTATACCCCCGAATAGTCTCGAGATACCAGCTTCGTCTGCCGCATCTCTGAATGTAGGCCACTGCAATACAACGTCATTTACTGGTCCATTCTCTATAAAAAAGGATCCCGCTGGCGCAATATGCTCGCCAAAAACATCCCTGACGCCATCCGAGTTAACATCCTGGATAGTTGTGGTGACACCATCATAGAAAACTTCAGAATCCGTGATGGCAGTGAGTACCTCTGCTGCTGCGCGGCTAAAGGTACTGTGACCTGACACGTACTCTGGAAAAGGCGGGGTAACAAAGGTAATAGATTGATAAGGCTGCCAGGTTTCTGCAGGTATTAGTTGCGTATCTCGGTTTGGCCCACCCCACGCAAGAACTTCAGTTCCCTGGAACAACCATCTAATTGCCGACGCAGGTCTGATGTAGTCGTAAAAGCGCTTGGCTTCCCAGGTGGCAATACCCGCATCAAGCAACGCCCCATTGAGTGTAAAAAACATATTAACGGAATCTGTGAGATTCATTTCATCCCGCTCAATCACTCCATGTGCAAGCTGGTTCCAATGTCCCGGAGGTGATTCAGTACGTGGACCATCTGCCCAGAATTCAGCAATGACCTTTCCGCGATCAGTAAGGTTAGCGCTGAAATCAAGTACTTCCGCAACTTGAGCGCGATAAGCCGCATCATTGGTAGTAACGACACCATTGGCATCTTCGTATAACTCAAACGAACCAACCATTGGAGGTGGCGACGGTCGAAACTGTGCGCTGTCGTCGAGGGCAAAAGGTGTTACAGCCCCCCAGTGAGGTGTAAGAAACCGCTGGTCTCCAAAAGAATCCAGATTTAAATCATCTACAACAGCGAGCTCATCTTCATCGAGTACCGTACCGTTTGGTACGCGCAATGGCTGCCAGCGGTTCGGATCAAAGTCATCTCCAAAGATACCTATTTCTGATATCGGATCCGGACTGTTGACCGGAACATACGGTTCCGGAAATTTGGTTGACGTAACGGGCGCAAAGTCGTTCTGGAAGTTGGAACCATCATCATTTCGTTTTGCAAACACAGCCTCAGCAGCTCTAAAACCAATACCTGCAGGTGATTCATTTGCCTCATTAAGCGACTCATACCCCAGTTGGTTGAGGTAAGTTCCAAAGTAGCCATTGCTGACTTCAAAATCCGGATAAAGACGGCTAAGGACCTGGTAGGCAGCCTGGCTGACCGCGGCCTCGCGATTGGGCTGAGTGTGTTCATCTACAGGCCTTCGAAAACTATCTGCCAGAGCGTATGGCGTTGAAAGTTCTGTGTACATTGTTAACGCATCGTACATAGCGGCACTGACCATGAACAATTGCCACGTAGTGACAGTTGGTCTGGCACCGGTGTCACGTACACTTGCCAATGCAAGCTCATTCCACTGCGCCGATAGCGAAAGCTCAGGAATAATTGGCGAGTCCAATTCTGTTTGTGCAGAACCGGCCTTTTGGAAACTTAGCAAACAGACAGCTATCAACGGTACTAATTTTTTCATGACTTCTTACTCCAATATAACTAACGGTGATGATTTAAACTATGATGCTATAAAATTAACTATTGAATCTTTTAAAACGCTACCAAACAAAACACAGTGACTCTCATTTGAAACAAATACTCCAACTCCAGGAATTATAATATCAGGCACTAGGGTTAATAAAACAGAGTGGTGAGATTCACGTTGTAATAGAGGAATCTACCATTGGTTCACCGTGCATTGATATCAGTAATGAACGGGCATTAGACAGAACGATGAAAAGCTCAATTTAAGAGCGCTCACATTTTATGTATTTGCTTATCTGTGCGAAAACTGCGGGTGGGTTGTAACAAAACTGAACTATTGAAGAAAGTTTGTAGGGATTTGAGATAGCAGACGAGTGATTTTACTAAGCTGTGCCCCCTGTATCGCAGGAGCCCAATGATAGAGACATGCAGGCTCTAATCGACTACATGCGATCGAATTAATTTCCCCTTGTAGTTACGAACCTCAGATATATTCACAGAGTATGGTGTTCGAATGCTATCAAGCCCAAATGGTCTTCTTTGGTGATTGGATATACAACGTTTTTCTATTCCCTGATTAACTCAAACAACTTTACCATTTCGGTGTAACCTCGGGACTGAGCATGCTCTAAAGAAGTTATTCCCTGAGAATCAGTAATTGTTCTATCTGCTCCTGCTTTTAATAACAAACTGACGGTTTCTCTGTGATCCGGGCCACCGTCGCCAAGTACGACAGCCTCCATCAGTGCGGTCCATTGCAGATTATTGATATGATCCAGCGGTGCTTTTGCTTTTATCAGTCGTGCTACTACCTGATGATGCCCCAGATGCGCTGCGGCTATAAGCGCTGTGCCTTCGTATGGACTGGTGATGTTGCCGGAATTAGCACCCAAATTGAGAACCAGATCCAGCATCGGCAGATCGTTATCTACAGCGGCAATAGTCACCACATCGTAGGCCCTATGCTCCAGCGCATTGATATCCGCTCCAGCTCCTTTCAAAACTCTGACCATATTTTCGTGTGAAGCAAACGCCGCGACAATAAGTGGAGTTCTGCCGGCACTGTCACGGGCCTCCAGATCAGCCTTCTTCTCTATAAGTTTCTTTGCGGTATCAATATCACCACGATACGCTGCCAGATGAAGCCCATCGTATTGTGACGCCTCAATTGATGTTGGTGCTGTCTGAGCCTGTAATCCAGGACCACAGGCATATAAGCAAACTAAAATAGATAACAGCGACAGTTTCACAACTTGCAAGCGCCGAACAACATTGTTCTCCATAGTCAAATTTTTCTCTTAGAGGAATATTTCAAAGGCTGGAAATCTGCAAGCTCGTCTAGTAGTATTTTTACTTCTACAGGCAGTTCTTCTGTTCGGGTTTCCATTTAATTCTGTGCTTTCTACCGGCCATTGCTAACAGCTAGCTAAATCGGGCACGGTTATGTGGGGCAGTAAAATCAATTTCAGGACCCACAGGTATAACTCTCGACGGGTTTATCGAATCGTGACTCGCATAATAGTGATCCTTTATATGTTGCATATTCACGGTTGCCGCAATACCCGGCTGCTGATACAGATCACGCACATACTCTGACAGATTAGGGTAATCCACAATTCGTCTGATGTTGCATTTGAAATGACCAACGTACACCGGATCAAATCTTATCAGCGTAGTAAATAGCCTCCAGTCTGCCTCGGTAATGGTGTTGCCTGTCAGGTAACGTTGTGTTGACAGCCGATTGTCGAGCCAGTCGAGCGTATCAAATAGCGGGCTAAGCGCTTCTTCATAAGCCTCCTGTGTTGTTGCAAACCCACATTTATAAACTCCATTATTCACGGATTCATATATCCGCTCGTTGAGATCATCTATTTCGGCATGCTTATCTTTAGGATAGTAGTCTCCGGGAAGTGCTCCCACTTGATCGAACGCCGAGTTAAACATGCGAATAATTTCGGGGGATTCATTCGATACAATGGTATTTTTCTGCTTATCCCAAAGTACTGGCACAGTGACACGGCCGGAATAATCGGGCATAGCAGCAGTGTATATTTGATGCATGAACTCAGCACCATGCAGCGGGTCTGCTATAACACCGTCGCCAGATTGAAAGGTCCAGCCTTTATCCGCCATGTACCAGTGAACCACCGATACCGGAATCATATCTTCGAGCCCTTTAAGGCTGCGAAAAATCAACGTGCGGTGGGCCCACGGACAGGCAAGCGATACGTACAGGTGATAGCGGTCAGCCTCGGCTTTGAAACCTGCATCACCACCGGGACCGGCTGAACCGTCCGCTGTTATCCAGCTGCGAAACTGCGGCAGCTTACGAACAAATCTCCCGCCGGTTGATTCTGTGTCATACCACTGATCAACCCATTTACCGTCTTGAAGAAGTCCCATAACGTACTCTGTTTAAACACTACTTATGATTGATAAATCTGTCGCCACGCTAGTCTGCGACACCGGCCAATTGGACACCACTGAGATCAGCCATTTAGCGTTTCCAACTGATGATATCTTCAGTGCATAATTTTGTCAGATGGTCGACGACGGTGAGCTGCTGATTAATGCGGCAGAGCAAATTCCGGGAACAGTCCGGTTCCGGACAATCTGGCTGACTCTTAAGTAGAGTCAGGTAAGCTTTTCCAGTTACTTATACCCTACCAGCTTGATCCTCGCGGTATTTTTATTTTGTACCGGGTGCAAGGCATTTGCCACATCGCACCCATTTGTTAATAGAGTGCCTGTTGCATGCGTTCGATAGCGGTCTTTGTCTCGTGAAATTACTTGGTGCACTCAACTCTTGTGATGCGACTCCTGCAGCGCGTAAACCGGAGTAGCTATACCCTCCATCCGCGCTTTTATCTGCAAACTCAAAAATTGAGAGTAATGCCTTGACTGGTGTAGATTGCCGCCATGAAACCACAATCCGTCCTGCTGAGTCGGTTTCCACATATTGCGTAGTTCTCCCTCCCATGGACCAGGGTCTTTGGTGGTGTCTGACCCCATACCCCATACTTTACCAACCTTATCTGCCACATCCTGACTGATTAACTGTGCAGCCCAGCCATTCATGGACCCGTAACCGGTTGCCATAACAATCAAGTCTGCATCAAGTTTGCTGCCATCACTAAACTCAATTCCGTTTTCAGTAAGGCACTTAACTTCCACACCTGATTTGAGCTTGATATCGCCGTTGGCAACAAGCTCCGAAGCACCAACATCTATGTAGTAACCTGAACCGCGACGCAGGTACTTACAAAACAAGCCAGAATCATCTTCACCAAAATCAAGCATAAAACCCGCCTTCTCGAGGCGGTCATACAAATCTTTGTCACGCTCCTTCATTTCCGCATACACAGGGACCTGCAACGACGGCAGTACACGATACGGCAGGGATGCGAATATCATATCTGCCATTTCGGTCGTGACCCCATTGGCCAATGCATCTTCACTGTAAAGACCACCAAGGGCCAACTCCATCAAAGTATCCGATTTAGCAATATGAGTAGAACTGCGTTGTACCATTGTGACGTCGGCACCGTTCTCCCACAGATCAGCACAGATATCATGTGAGGAATTGTTTGCACCAATTACTACACATTTTTTACCTTTATAAACTTCCCCACCGGGGTGTTTGCTTGAATGGTGTATATCTCCTTTGAACTTCTCACGGCCTTCAAACTCGGGAATGTTCGGCACTGCCGACATACCAGTTGCCAAAATAAGTTGCTTTGGCTTAAGTTGAACTTTCTTGCCTTCCCTTGTTACGTTAACAGTCCAAGTGCCGGTTGCTTCGTCATAGCATGCATCGTCACAGCTGGTAGAAGACCAGTAATTCAACTCCATGATTTTGGTGTACATCTCTAACCAGTCACCGATTTTGTCTTTGGGTGCAAACACAGGCCAGTGCTCTGGAAATTTCATGTACGGCAAGTGGTCATACCAAACAGGATCATGCAGGCACAACGATTTATAGCGATTACGCCAGCTATCACCTGCTCTGGGATTCTTTTCGATGATAATGGTAGGAACACCCAGCCGCTTCAATCGCGCGCCCAAACCAATACCACCCTGGCCTCCGCCAACAATCACACAGTATGGCTGGGTGTCATAACCCAGTGAGGCTTCTTCCTCGTTGCGTCTGTCAAGCCAGTTTTTACGCGATTTGTCTGCTCCATGTGCAACACCTGTTTCGCGGGTACGGCCCGCTCTTTCCTCGTGGCCTTTGAGTGACTTCATAGTTGTTAGCAGAGTCCAGCAGCCAGCATCATTAAGTCTGATATGACCTTCACCATGAGCAACATCTGTTTCGAAGGTTATCCATCCTTCAGTTATGCCGTCGGCTTCACTTCCCTCGCCAACCAGCTGCCAATTGACTGGCCTGGTCTGCGCAAGTGTGGCGTCAAGCATGGCAGCTATTTCGTCAGGCCCCTCCATGGTTTTGAGATTCCATGTGAACGACACAAAATCTCTCCAGAATCCGTTGGGATCAAACATGGCAGCGGCAGCCCCCGAGTCGCCTTTTACTATTGCATTTGAAAACTGTTCCAGCCAGTTGTTTAAGCGCTCTGTGGCTGGGTTAACTACTGCTGCAGCATGTGAAGCCATTTTAATTCCTCCAATTAATTTACGGCTGTTTCATTCCTGTTTTATTAGGCACCTGCCTTAAAGCGAGTGCCTTTTTTCATCCTTCGATGTCTTAGTCTCTGGTTTTTTCTGCATTCCAAGATACAGATACGTATAAGCTTTCCATTAATACAGCACTAACAATAACAACAATTCAGGTGCTGACGCGAGTATGTTTTTTACATCAGGCAGGTCTTCTGCGCAATGTTTGGCTTACTCTATTGAACAAAACCGTGTGAAAAACCGGGTAGGTATAGTCATGGTTTATCATTGGAACCCATGACAGGTCAACCCATGTACGGTGGGAGATTTGCATAAGCCCGGTCGAACTTACTTCAGCTCTTTGCAGCGACTGGAAAAACTCTGTTACCGATTTACGGGAAAACTTGACTCTACCGGTTATTGGTAATGAATAGTTATAGTCGGTACGTCGTGAATTCTTATAGCGGCCGAATCTTTCAATCTCTGCTTAGAAGCTGTACTGCTCTATCAACAGTAACATCACCAATACTGACAATTTCCGAAGCGATGCGATCAACTTCAGCTCCAGTAGCTCCGGCTACAATCGCTATATTCCTGGCATGCAATGCCATGTGCCCCTTCTGAATGCCCTCAGTTGCGAGTGCTCGCAACGCTGCCAGGTTTTGTGCAAGGCCAACTGCGGCTATGATTTCGGCCAATTCAGATGCAGAATGAACATTCATTAGTTTCAAAGCAGCTTGAGCCGCCGGGTGAGTTTTAGTGGCTCCACCAACCAGCCCCACAGCCAAAGGCAGTTCAAGTGTTCCAACCAAATGTTCTTTTGAATTTAATTCCCACCGTGAGAGAGATGCATATTGTCCGTTCCGGGCTGCATAGGCATGCGCTCCTGCTTCAACAGCACGCCAGTCATTACCAGTGGCTACAAGCACCGGATCGATGCCATTCATAATGCCCTTATTGTGGGTAGCAGCTCGGTAGGGGTCTATAATTGCCAACGCACACGCTTCGACAATTCCGTGAGCAACATCTAACCCGTTAAGCTGCTCTGTAGTTAACGCATCAGCGGTCAATTCAACATGTGCTCTTACGAGCCTGCGATCAGCCAGATTTGATAATATTCGGAGCCGAACATTGGATCCTGAAATTTTTTCTATTAGCGGTGCAACCATTTCAGCCATTGTGTTGACCGTATTAGCGCCCATTGCATCTCGAACATCGACCAATAAATGTAAAACAACCATCGCACCTACAGGGCTTTGTTCAAAAACATGTACCTCAATATCCTTGCAGCCACCGCCGAGGTCTAGCAGCACCTGGTCTTTAGAGTTTGCGAGTGCAATTATTTCTTCTTCAGCCTGCAATAATTTATGTTTTACGCCAAACGGGTCAGTCACTCTTACCAGTTGAATTTGCGCACGCATGATCGGAGAAGTAGACGATGTCGTGAATCCATTACAACGTCTGGCAATCTTCGCCATATATGAAGCAGCAGCGACTATCGAAGGTTCCTCAACCGCCATTGGAATTAGATAGTCCTTATCATTAATCTTAAAATTTGTGGCTACACCTAAAGGCAATTCAAACTTGCCAACGACATTTTCTATCATGCCATTCGCTAAGGAAACTGGAAGTGCACTTTCCCCGGTAAGAGCTTTCTGCTCGTTCTCACTCAAATTTGCTGCGCGGCAAACCTCAGCAAGACGATCCACAGGATCCAACTCTCGAAGCCCGGGAATTTTGGAATCGATGTTAGTAGTTGTTGGTTCAAACGAGTTCAATTGCGATCTCAAGGTGTTTTTACTTTAATAGTCTAACAATTTAAACAAAGCGCGTTTACCGGGAGGATCTTGAGGACCAACCATTAACAAGAGAGAAACGTTGAGACCTGACATAACCCTTAACCAAGAACTCTACATGCCATTGAGAATGTTGACTTGATGTACGTCCCTCATTTAGTATCACTTTAGTTGCATCCGAAGTAACAATTTCCTGGAGGAGAAACCATTGATTAAGCGAACTACAGCACTTAGTGCTGCACTATGTGCAGCATTCACGATACCAACCACCGCAGAAGCCGATGATCTAACCCTTTGCTGGGCCGCCTGGGACCCAGCCAATGCGCTGGTTGAACTATCTAAAGAATTTGAATCACAATCCGGCCACTCGATGAATTTTGAATTCATCCCATGGCCTAATTTTGCCGACCGCATGCTCAATGAGCTGAACTCAGGCGGCAAACTTTGCGATCTTCTAATCGGCGACAGCCAGTGGATCGGTGGTGGTGCTGAAAATGGTCACTACATCAAGCTGAATGATTTCTTTGATAAGGAAAGCATTAGCATGGACGATTTTGCACCAGCCACTGTTTATGCCTATTCCACCTGGCCAAAAGGCACTCCAAACTACTATGCGCTGCCCGCTATGGGTGATGCAAACGGCTGGTTTTATCGCAAAGACTGGTTTGAGCGCGATGATATTAAGGCAGCTTACAAAGAGGCGACCGGGAGTGAATTAGGTGAGCCGAAAACACAAAAAGAGCTGTTGCAAATTGCCCAGTTTTTTCAGGAGCGTGAGATCGACGGCCAGAAAGTCTACGGTGCTGCGATCTTTACCGAGCGTGGCTCAGAAGGCATCACAATGGGTGTCACATCTGCTTTGTATCCATGGGGCTTCAAATATGAGAACGAGCCGGGCTCATATGACATGGAAGGTGCTGTAAACTCAGCAGAGGCTGTTGAAGCACTGGAGTTCTATAAAGAGTTCTACAAAACAGCCACACCACCGGGTTACACAAACGCTTATATGGGTGAGTCATTGGATGCGTTTAAATCTGGCCAGGTAGCCATGGCAATGAACTGGTTTGCATTCTTTCCGGGACTCTACGCAGATCCTGCAACTGGTGGAGACAAGATCGACTTTTTCGTTAACCCGAAGCAAAATCAGGAAGGATCAACGCTTGGTGGCCAGGGAATTTCGGTAGTAGCCTATTCTGAAAAACAGGATGCTGCACTTGAATACATCAAATGGTTCGCCAACCCGGACGTACAGGCAAAATGGTGGTCACTGGGCGGTTATTCCGCGCATAACTCTGTACTGAACGATTCAAGCTTTACAGAAAGCGCACCTTTCGCAGGTGACTTTCTCGAAGCTATGGGTGGTGTTCAGGATTTCTGGCAGGAGCCTGCCTATGCAGAACTGCTGCTGGCTATGCAGAAGCGTGTTCACGACTACGTAGTTGCCGATCAGGGCACTGCGAAAGAAGCCCTCGATAAGTTGGTAGAAGACTGGACTGAAGTCTTCGAAGACGAAGGCAAGTTGTAGGCATAAAGTAGTAACCGGCGGGTTTGTATTCAAGCAAGCCCGCCACCCCTGCTCGCCACG
>CAZYRP010000166.1:0-12077 GCA_964649465.1 uncultured Granulosicoccaceae bacterium
TAAACCCCTCCGCTGATATAAAAGTCAATTTCTCCACTGACGAGTGATCGATTTAACGTCAGGTGGTCATCACTGATGAGTGCAGCGCGATCAAACCAGTCATTGGCGGTGGTAGAAAACAACCGCAGGGCGTCATCATCAAGTTTACGGAATGGATTAATGCCTGCTCCAAGACAAATATGGAACAAATTAAAATCGTCGTAAGTAAGAATACCGAAGCGATGAGTACGATCATTGGCGAGATTAAATCCCTGATCTTCAGCCGAGGTACAATCGATTCGACGAGTATTGACGACAAAGTTAAACGCCCCAAACCGTTGACAAACTCCAATGATATTTCCGTTGTCGTCTCGCGCCCAATGCGACAAACGGTCAAATTCCGGAAGAAGATTGGTTAGCGTGTCCCCAAAGCGCTGTTCGTCCAGTGTTCTGATCATTTGGTGATGACATAAAAAATCCCGAACCCAGGGATTGTTGATGTTTAATACATCCCATTGACTAAGGCCGCCATTCAGTAAGTCATGCGCAGTAGTGGTGTCGCTTAATAAAGTTTGGGCGTTAGTTTTAATGTTGCGTTTGCGCGCAAACTCACCGAGAACAGAGTCAGCTTCGTATCCTTCCCAACACAACAAATTCATTAGGCGACCTCTAATTGATTGGCTTCGGAAATTCTGCCGCCACCGTCAGATTTGCTAAATGGTTCGGTTTATTTATGTAGAAGGTCGAACCATCAGTACGCATGTCGGGAACGGATTTCGATAACAATTCTTTATACGGGTGAATTGGTAGTGTCATCACCGCACCAGTTATGCCAAAGGCTAATACTTCACCGTGTCGCCTAACCGCCATGCTGTCTGCTATCCGTGCAATCATCGACAGTGCGTTGTGGTACTGTTTTGGTGAGATCCGGTGCCCAACAGGATCTTGACGATAACCAGTTATTGGGTTTGTTTCAAAAAACAGCGACGCAACCAGACTACATAATGTAACGTTTAAAATCAGTTTGAATTGCACACATCAACAGTGAATCCTGAACCGGGATTCGTTTATTTTCCTGACTTATGTATCCGCTCCTGTGACGCGCCAAATCACGTCTCCCACATCATCTGCCACAAGTAACGAATTGTGCGGCCCCACTGTGACACCCACAGGCCTGCCGTATGACACTTTTTCATCAGGCGCCAGAAAATCCGTGAGAATGTCCCGAGGCGGACCGGAAGGCTTGCCATTGGCGAAAGGCACAAAGATAACTTTGTACCCACTAAGTGTGCTGCGATTCCACGAACCGTGCTGACCGATGACCATACCGTCCTGATCAAATCCCGGTAGCGTGCCAGCAGGCATAAAACACAAGCCCAATGATGCAGTGTGCCCACCCAGTGCATAGTCAGGGTCAATCATTTGCGCAACCTTGGCAGGATCCTGCTCTACTCGGTCATCTACAGTCTGACCCCAGTAACAATAAGGCCAACCGTAGAAACCACCATCCTTAACTGAAGTCAGGTAATCAGGTGGTACTTCATCTCCCAGTCCATCGCGTTCGTTGACTACAGTCCATAAATCACCGGTGGCAGGCTCCCAGGCCATGCCTACCGGGTTACGTAGCCCCGACGCAAAAATTCGCGACTGACCTGATTCAAGATCAAGCTCATAGATCGCAGCGCGGCCTTCTTCAGCTTCCATGCCCTGTTCTGCAATGTTGCTTAGCGAACCGACACCTGCGTAAAGTTTGCTTCCGTCGGGGCTTGCTAAAAGGCTTCGGGTCCAGTGACCGTATGGTTTAAATTCCAACAGGGTTTTGCCATTACCGTTGAGTTTTGTCGCACCTGTTTCGTAGGGGTAGGCCACAATTCCATCAGTATTACCGATATAAAAAGTATCATTAACCAGCGCCATACCAAACGGGTGACTTTGGTTCTCGGTAAAAAATTCGTGAATCTCTGCAACGCCATCACCGTCATTATCGCGATAAAGAGAAATACGATTAGCAGATGGACCGACAGCGCGTGCACGCTGCATAGTGCTGTGCATAGCAAATTGAAACGGTGTTTTTATATCCCATGGTTTTTCTTTTGTTTCAGCCACCAGCACATCATTGTTGGGCAGTACATATATCCAGCGCGGGTGCTCGAGATTGCTTGCAAACGCGTTTACCGATAGCCCGGGTGCTGCCGTTGGTACATGGTCATCACCCCATCCTTGTGCCGTCGGCATTTTGAGTGTCGGGAGTCCTTGCGCTTTGGCTTCAGGTATCACAGGGGTTGCACCCAATGCCGGTGCATTAGCACGCTCGGCAGAACTACGCGCCCAAACAAGCACCATTCCAATGATAGCCACAAATTTGCCAAAAATTTTGGTGAAGATAGTAAGCTCCATTTTGAGTAATAAACTGTCAGTAAATGATACTCACACAGTCAGCAGATTTCGGCAATCGCATCTACAAAAAATCAAGTTACGACTCTAATAAAGTAGCCAGCGGCACCGAGTACTTATCGGCTTTTACTGTACTGGTTACTCGAAATTTGCGGTTTCTACCCATGTATAAGCAACGCCCAATCAGGTTGACTATTACTACTAAAATATCTTCGAAGAAAATATTGAAAAATACCTTGTAAATGCGAATAAATCGAAGTAGTTTTGTAGTAGTGCATATGTATTAGTAAGATTGTACTTGAGTTAACAATTACTTAGACTAACTGTACAAACTGGGGGAATACAATAGTGAAAATGAAGCTAACTAAAGTCGCAGCCTGCGTTGCAGGATTGGCGATGTCTACAATCGTATCGGCCGATATAGGTGTATTTGCGACATCAGGCAAAACAATGGGGGACCACACCTTCATTGAGCAAGGTGGGAAAAAAGCCGAAAATCTAAACAAAATTCTGCAAAATATCCAACTGCCGGACGGATTCAAAATTGAACTGTATGCCATCGTTCCCGACGCTCGCGATATGGCAATGGCACCACAAGGCACGGTTTTGTTTGTTGGAACCCGCAAAGACAAAGTCTGGGTAGTGTCGGATCGTGATCGGGACGGCGTGGCAGATGAAGTTAAAGATTTCGCACCATCATTATCCTTTGATGTTCCAAATGGTGTTCAATTCAGCAAAGATGGCTTTCTGTTTATCGCTGAGCGCAATCACGTACGTATGTTTCCTGCTGCAGAATTCTTTTACGAGGGTCCCGACGTTGTCGCAGTAGATATTGTGCCTAAAGGCGAACTCATTCCAGTTGAGGAAGAAAGTTATAACCATACGGCACGTGTAATAGATGTCGGTCCCGACAACAAGCTATACATTTCACTTGGCCAGCCTTTCAACGTAGCACCTCCTGAAAAGGCTGAACTGTACAAAGAGACCGGTATAGGCGGGATCATCCGAATGGATCGTGACGGCTCAAATCGTGAAGTGTACACATACGGCGTTCGTAACTCCGTTGGCCAGGACTTCCATCCCGTGACCGGCGATTTATGGTGGACCGACAATCAGGTTGACGGTATGGGTGATGATATTCCACCCGGTGAGTTAAATCATCAGACAGAGGCTGGTCAACATTTCGGCCATCCATGGTTCGGTGGCGGCACAGTCCGTGTGAGTGATTTCGGTTACGACAAACAAGAAGTACCTGACGGTATAGTTCACCCGGTAGTTGAAACCACTGCACACTGCGCCGACCTGGGTATGGCGTTCTACACCGGCAAGCAATTTCCGTCAAAGTATAAGAACGGTATCTTCGTTGCACAGCACGGGTCGTGGAACCGGACTGAACCTTGCGGTGCTCGAGTAATGTTCGCGTCAACAGACTCAGAAGGAACTACAACCATGGAGCCTTTTGCAGAAGGTTGGTTGAATGAGAATGGTGAGTATGATGGCCGTCCAATGTCTGTGACACAGATGAAAGATGGCTCTATCCTGGTGTCGGATGACTATGCGGGAGCGATCTACCGCATCTCGTATGAAGACTCATAACTAGCCGATTAGATAACCCCGGTTTGCCGCCGGGGTTCTTTCGGAAAAAATATTGTGAAGAGAATCTTTATCGGTACAGGACTTATCCTGCTAACTGTGTCCGCGTACGCAGGAGATCTGTCGTCAGGCAAATCGCTTTCTAAACAGTGCTCTGTCTGCCATGGCAAGGATGGAATCTCGAAAGATCCGGAATCACCAAATCTGGCGGGCCAGAGCGCGTTTTATCTTGAAAAAGCAATGGTTGATTACCAAAAGGGGTTACGTGAGGATCGGCGCATGAGTATCATCGCTAAAACACTGTCTCTGGCGGATATAAAAGATCTCGCTGCCTGGTATTCAGCATTCGAGGTTACCGTCAAAGAGCCCGAGCTGTAAAGTCGAATACGCCTTGATGCTATCTGATCACAACTGCATTCTTCCATCGTTAACTTGCAGTCCCCCTCGGTGTTCTGATCCTCTCGCACATTCAACAATCCTTACTTGCCCCGTCACTATTTGTTGACGCTCTTATGGTGCATCTCCATGATGAATTCGGGCTACGTTAGTATCCATGAACTCAAACACTAATACCTACCCATCAGGATCGTGCAGACAAGGATGGCATGGCACTGCGATATTGTTCTGCGTACTATTCTTAATCACAATGGGCCTGACAGCACACGCCGGAACGGTTGTGATTAGTAATGAGCGTTCCGGTGATCTGGTGCTTATGAATGAAGACGGAGAGACCACAGATGTAATTACAATATGTAGCCGACCAAGGGGTATGGTGCAGCATAAGTCGGACAGTACTTTATACATAGCCTGCTCAGATGACGGCCAGGTGATTGAATTCGACATCACCAGGAAACAAATCAACAGGGTTTTTTCGAACCTCCCCGGTGCAATGTCGCTCTCCATTCACGAGTCGTCCAATCGACTGGTTGTCTCCAATGAAGGTGCCTCACAGGCAAGTGTACTGAACCTTGCATCCGGAGAAGTATTGGCGACATTATCAACAGGTCTTGAACCTGACGGAGTAACACAAACAACCGACGGTAGTAAGATTTTTGTTGCCTCGGAAAATGCCGGGCTAATTCATGTATTTGACGGCACAAGCTACGAGCTGGTTAAAAATTTAATTACCAATTTGCGCCCCAGACGCTTAGCAGTTAGAAACGATGAGCTATGGGTATCATCCGAAATGGGCAGCCGCGTAGAAATATTCAGCACCACAAGTCTGGAAAAGACTGATGAAATCGTGTTCGCCCCTCGTGGATTTCGAAGTGAACAATTAACGCCAGTTGATATTCTTTTTGACCACGATCAGTCAACAGGATTCGTTGCACTGGGTTCAGCCAACCATGTTGCTATGGTCGATGCTATAGAGCGAAAAATTATAAAATATATACTAGTCGGTAAACGCCCCTGGGGACTGGCACTCTCACCAGACGGTAAACGACTTTTTGTACTTAACGGCCTTTCAGACGACGTAACTATAATTGACGTAGCGGCAAAACGACCCGTTCGAACGAGTCGGACCGGACTGGTACCTCACTCAGTGGAGATTCTTCCTTAATGCTCCATTACTTTATGCTTCTACTCACACTATTCTCAAGCTCCGTGCTGGCCAGTTCACTCGACGTTACCATTGTTACCTCAAATTCCGAAAACAGACTGTCTGGCGGGAAGAGTTTTGCAGGTATCACAGTTAAACCACAAAGACCTGTGTTACGAGCAGTTGAACTGGCGTTGTTCGAGTCATCAACCTTATTTGAAACACTGGGACTTCAAGCAGAAATCCACCAGCTCGAGCTATTGCAGGATGACGATTTCCAAATACAACTGGAATCTATTCCGCCATCAAGCCTTGTTATTCTTGATTTGCCTCTCGATATCATAGAGCCTGTTGCCAGGCTGGCTAATCAGTTAAAACTGGTTACCTTTAACGTTCGACACAGCGACTCTCGACTTAGAGACTCTCTGTGTCTTGAACATGTATTCCATACAATACCCTCAGATCGTATGTACTTCGATGCACTGGGACAGTTTTTAGTGTTCAGGGGCTGGCGTAAGGTGCTGGTAGTGCAGGGGCCCACTCATAGAGATAACGAGCGAGCACAGTCTCTGGTAGAGAGTCTTAAAAAATTTGGTGCCAGTATTGTCGACCAACGGACGTTTTCTTTGTCGCATCATCCTGACGACAGAGACAAAAACAGGCCCGGGTTTCTCACTGGAGGTGTATCGTACGACGTAGTCGCCGTTATCGACACTCAAAAAGATTATGGACGCTACCTGCAATACAGCACTCGAAGTGCAAGACCTGTGGTAGGTGATGTTGGGCTCACTCCAACCAGCTGGCACTTCGCCCTTGAGCGCTACGGTGCACCGCAATTAAACGAACGCTACCGACTATTCAAAGAAAACGAGCCATTGGGTTCCCAGGTCGCTATGACAGATGCAGAGTTCGCTGCCTGGAGTGCTGTGAAATTAATTACTAACAGTATCAATTCGCGCCAGAACGGGGCTAACCTGGAATTGTTAACTGTACTTAGCGATCCTGCATCACAAGTAGATCTGTACAAAGGTACGCGAGGCTCTATTCGACAATGGAACCATCAACTTCGACAGCCAATTTTAATGGCTACCTCAGATGCAGTTGTGGCAGTAGCTCCAATGCCGAAGTTTTTGCACCCCAAACATTACGTTGATACCCTCGGTATCGATGAACCAGAGTCCAATTGCCAGCTACGTTGAACTACATTGAATACCTTTGCGTGCAAAAAGCCCTCGTGATGGAATGTAGACAGAAACCGCTGCGCTAAAGAAAATCAACGTAACGATCAATACAACACTTGAATCCGGAATTCGCCAAAGAGGATATAGTGCTGAAGAGGCAAAGAACAGTGGAGATAACACAAAGCCTATCATTCTGTCGCAGGTTTCGTCGTCAGCATTGGTAGGTAGCAGGTCTAACCATGGTTAATCATAAATTTTCAGGCAGCAGCAGATCAGCCCCGTCGAGACCGCGACTTAGTTGTTGCGACGACTTTGGATCACGGAATACCAGCGGTTTTTCGGAGCCCTGCCGGACCTGGTCTTCAGTGGTTTGTTGTGCAAGAGCAACCGCAGAATCTACCGCGTCACGGTGCGGCGATTTATCACAGACCGGATCTGCCGCGTACATATCGCCGCTGAGCATATACGCCTGACACCGGCAGCCACCGAGGTCATTTTCCTGTTCGGGGCATGACCGGCAGGGCTCTTTCATCCAACCATTGCCTCTAAAATGATTAAATCCCTCAGATTCATACCAAATGTGTTTGATGCTGTGATCTTTCACGTTCGGGAATTCCAGACCAGGTAACATGCGAGCAGTGTGACAGGGCAGGGCCGTGCCGTCGGGAACAATAGTTAAAAACACATTGCCCCATCCATTCATACATTTTTTTGGGCGCGATTCGTAGTAGTCGGGTACAACAAAAATGATTCGAATTTTATCCCCGTATCTGTCACGGTAACGATTAGTTACTTCTTCAGCCTTTCTAACCTGTGCACGAGATGGCAGCAGCTGTTCACGATTGAGTCTGGCCCATGAGTAGTACTGAGTATTGGCAAGTTCCAGTGTCTCTGCACCCAGTTCCAGCGCGAGATCAATGATCTTATCTATATAATCAATGTTAAGCCGATGGATCACGCAATTCATCACCATTGGCCAGTCATTGTCTTTGATCATTGAGGCGACATCTTTTTTAAGATCAAAAGTGCGAGTGTTTGACAAAAAATCGTTTAATTCTCGTGTTGAGTCCTGAAAAGAAAGTTGTATATGATCAAGCCCTGCTTCTTTGAGTGCTTTAGCACGAGGTTTTTTAAGACCGACACCAGAGGTCAAAAGATTCGTGTAATAACCGAGATTTCTCGCTTCAGCAACGAGTTCCTCAAGGTCTGGACGCAACAAAGGTTCGCCACCTGAAAAGCCTACCTGCACACTCCCGAGCTTACGTGCCTGACGCAGCGTTTTCAGCCAGCCTTCTGTGTCCAGTTCTGATTTTACGTTGTCAAAACCAATCGGGTTATAACAAAACGCGCAGTGTAGAGGGCAACGATAAGTTAGTTCTGCCAGCAACCACAAAGGCGGACCTGGTTTTACTGCAGAAATATCGGCAGACTGTGTTGGCGATATTGACTCATCCATTGCCTAGTTTGATCCATTTGTTTTCAAGAGCAATTTCCATGAATGCAGTTACATCGCCGACTAGTCCGGATTCTTCAAAATCTTTTTCAAGCACCGCAACGATTTGATTGATATCCCGTTCACCATCGCAGCGCTTTAATATCTCGGAGGCGCTTTCATTTAGCGTCACCATACCCTCGGGATACAACAGCACCCAGGAATCCTGAGCCTCTTCATACTGTAGCCGGTAGCCTGCTGCAATCGCCGGAATCGCATCGAGATTTATTTGCTTAGTCATTGATGTGCTGCTTAGGCTCGTCGGGAATGGAATTGCTTACAGCTTCAAGTGTAGGCAGCGGCGGCCAGTCCGGCAGACCATAGCGCACTGCCATTGCATCGCTTATCTGCCAAAGTATATCGAGCTTGAACTGCAGAATATCAAAAGCACGAGTCTGCAGAGCGTGTGTATTAAAGTAGTCCAGCGTGATAGATAAACCATGTTCAACGTCGCGTCGTGCCTGCGTTACCCGGTTGCGAAAGTACTGCAAACCAGAGGGCTCGATCCAGGGATAGTGTTCCGGCCAGTTAGCCAGCCGCTGTTTATGAATAGCCGGTGCAAACAGCTCGGTAAGTGATGCACAAACCGACTCTTGCCAGGGGCGGGTTCTGGCGAATTCTACATAGGCATCAACAGCGAATTTGACACCGGGAATAACATGTCTGAGATCAGTAATTTCTGCACGTGATAAACCAACAGCTTCACCAAGTTTTATCCAGGCTTCAATGCCACCTTCATCCTTGCCAAATCCATCGTGATCGAGAATACGGTTGATCCATTCTTTACGTATGGCTTTGTCATCACAGGCTGAAAGTACAGCGCCGTCTTTAAGCGGTATGGCCTGTTGATAATAGAATCGGTTTGCTACCCACCCCTGAATTTGTTCTTTGTTGGCTTTACCGGAATTTAACATCACGTTATAGGGATGATGGATGTGGTAAGCCTTGCCTTTGGCACGTAGCTTTGCCTCAAACTCTTTGTGATCAAGTACTGGCATGGCAGATTCATTTAAGATCATAATTCAGGCCTCTATTTGCATGCCGTCATAGGCGACTTCTATCCCGAGTTCCTTTAGAAGAGCGTATTCCGGTCCGTCTTCGTCGAGTATGGGATTTGTGTTGTTGATGTGAATCAATATTTTTCGCGTTGACTCCGGCAGTTTTTGCAGCCACTCGAGCATACCGCCGTCTCCAGTTTGCGGCAGGTGTCCCATTGAACGCGCAGTTTTTTTTCCAACACCTTCTTTTTTCATTTCATCATCAGTCCACATAGTGCCGTCTACCAAAACGATATCGGCGGTCTGCATTGCATCCCATACATGCGGTTCTATCTGACCAAGACCGGGTGCATAAAACACGCGCGTGCCTTGGCTCGTCTGGTCAGTCATTAAGATGCCGAGCGTATCACCGGGAACCGGTTTATCGCGCCGCGGCGAGTAGGGTGGTGCGTTGCTTATTAGTGGCAATGCCTGCAATTGAATGTTGCTTGCACCTGAAACTGATGTGTAAGTTTCATCCGGGGTCACTTTGTGCCAGTTGATATTGCAGTAGTGCGAAAGCACATTAAAAAGTGGATTCCCGGTGGTTAGATCCTGCTGCACCTGTTCCGTGCACCATATGTCGAGTGGTTTATAATGCTCGCGCAGCATCAACAGACCGGTAGTATGATCAATCTGCGAATCAAGTAAAATTACGCTGTCTATCGGCGTATCGCGAACACCTGTTAAAGGTTGCAGCGCAGGTGTCTGCTTTAGTTGAGTGAGTATGTCCGGCGATGTGTTAAAGACTGCCCATCTGCCATCTTCGCCAGTGATTGCAATTGACGATTGCGTACGCGCTCTGGCATTTTTCGTACCGTTGCGCACGCCATTGCACATGCTGCAATTGCAGTTCCATTGCGGATATCCTCCGCCTGCCGCTGAACCCAGAACTTTAATTTTCACGGATGCGTGGTTGTGCGAGCGTTATGAAAATAAAGT
Source organism: uncultured Granulosicoccaceae bacterium (assembly GCA_964649465.1). Lineage (GTDB taxonomy): Bacteria > Pseudomonadota > Gammaproteobacteria > Granulosicoccales > Granulosicoccaceae. The sequence continues at coordinate 10,159 of CAZYRP010000166.1, forward strand.
CTGACTAAAGTCAAAAACGCCCGACATTGCCGGGCGTTTAACTTCTTTAACGGTGTGCGAAATACATCGTTATTTCGAAACCGTACCGTACGTCTTTTGCTGTTGGTGTTGTCCACTTCATTGTTGATTCCTCAAAGGTTTTACCCGGTTTGCTTCGGGGCATAATTCCAGGATGAAGGTTGAACCCCAATATCATCCTAACAGGAGCTACATTAAATTTGAATAGTTGCACTAATTATTTCGCGACATAAATATCATGAATATTTCGAATATGCACCAGAATCATTGGAGCTTTAATAAAGCTTGATAGCAACCAGGGCCTCCAAGCCGGCCCGGTTGTAAATTCAACTAATATACTCTGGCAAACTGTTCTTCAACGTTGGTAATTGATACAACGTGGCTATAATCACAAGAATGACCCGCTATACGCTTCCACAACCTCTACAGGCGCATTTACTTGTCCTTCGAAAAGCATGTCGATGATAGAACTTGCCTGGTTCTATTCATTTCTTTATTCCAGTACATTGCAGACACCACGATTATATTTTTCTGACGGTGCCAGCCTTACTAATGTACCTGAACGCGTTTATGCACCGTATAGGTCTAAAAAATAAATAGAGATTATTCAAGGATGGACACGTCACCACCAGATTCGCGAATTTCATCTGCTTTGGCTCTTATAAAACGCTGGAAACTGGGTTGCTTTTTCCATTCACCAGTCAATGTATATTCAAACATAGTCTTTGTATGAAAACGCCTTAGCCATGACTCTGAGCGGATGACTTCTTCATGGTCTGAAGAAAAAATCACCATTGTTGGTGCATAGTCAATTCCCAGTTGCTTTGCAAAGTCTCTGCCGCTCAGCTCGGTTCCATTGGACTGTCGAACTAAATCTCTGCCCCACATATCAATTCGGAAGACATCAAACTCTTTGAGCATTCCGTGTATCTCTTCTTCTGCGAGTACCGTGCTATGGAACTGGACACAGTTAGCGCAATCCCGCTGCTCGAATAATAAAATGTAGGGTTTTTCCTGCGCGTCTCCCGGTAAGAGAACCGTATTTTTGGCTGTGAAATTGTCCTGCTTAAAGTAGTCATATGCAACCGGAGTGTTTGTATTGCTCAAAGACGCATCTAATAGCTCCGGTTTTACTGCTGCAAGGTATTCATTGAATGACTTGGCATCAGTATCTTCATTCATGACATAGTCAAGAGCTGAGCGAAATCTGTCCGGTGGAAAGAACCCGTTTATCCGCATCGCAATAGAGCCATCAGAATGGTACATCAGTACGGTCGGTGTAAATTGAACCTCCAGATACTCTGCAAACGTTTTTTCTGTGAATTCTTCTCCGTCGACATTCACAACTTCAAGATCGCCCCACATATTTATCTCAATGACATCAAAGTTGTTTTTAACTGTTTCTTCTATGTCTACCTGTGAAAGATTTTGTTCTACAAACGCATTGCAGTAAGGGCAGCCGGGCTGATGGAAAACCAGCATCAGTCGTTTATCGGCCTCCTGCGCTTCGATAATATCTTCTTCAAGCTCCATAAAGCTGGTTTTGAACCAGTCGGGGTAGACGATATCTTCAAAATCTTCGTTGGCTGTTGTTGCGTTTGATTCTGTGCTTGAGGAAGCGTTACCGTCTGCTGCGGGTGAGTTTGAGAATTGCACTAGCGAAAGTGCAAAGAGCAATGCAATTGCATATTGCATGAGCGGATTATTCGACGCGCTGGCTCTAGTACTGGAACAATGCTCAGGAATGATGATGGATTTCATGATGTGTGCCCCTCAGTTGTCTCAATTGCATTCTGCAAATTCACAGAATCCAGGTCAATGTTTTAGTTCTCCCCACCCGCACAGATGCATTTTGCGGTTGGTTAGCAATACATTCGGCCACCGTATTCCGTGCTTCACAC
>CAZYRP010000167.1:0-11995 GCA_964649465.1 uncultured Granulosicoccaceae bacterium
GCGGCTAATGGATCTGCAGCAAGCAATGCTGCAGAGATGCCGTCAGGTTCCTCGCGTGAGCTGATCGACCTCGCATTCCGATTGTTGATGGCGGTAATTTCTCTTAGCGCCGGGGTGTATACCTATTTACGCTGGAAACCCATTGCTTTTAGCGGGGGAGTAACAAACGACCTGGATGCCTGGGTGGGTGTTGTCCTTATCATCCTTGTTCTACTTGCTGTCGTCCGACGCATAGGTTTTTTGCTCAGCCTGATTGCCATTGTTTTTCTTGCATATCCGTTAGTTGCACCTTATCTGCCGGACATTATTTCCGGCCGCGGATACAGTATCGAGCGAGTGGCCATCTTTATGTCCACTGGCACTGAGGGAATCTTTGGAATCCCATTGGGGGTGTCCGCTTCCTACATCATCATATTCACCATTTTCGGTGCGTTTCTGAATAATTTCGGTGCAGGTGAATTTTTCTTTCGCATTGCCAGTCTTGCAACACGCGGCACACGAGCGGCCTCGGCGAAAACGGCTGTCATCTTCAGCACGCTTCTTGGCATGATTTCGGGATCCGCTGCAGGAAATGTAGCGGTAACCGGCACTATGACAATACCGATGATGAAGCGCGAAGGTTACAAGCCCAATCAGGCTGGTGCTATCGAAGCCGTTGTATCCACTGGCGGACAAATTATGCCGCCAATAATGGGCGCTGCAGCATTCATTATGGCTGAAATTATTGGTATTCCTTATCGGGAAGTGATGAAGGCTGGTCTTATTCCAGCACTTTTATTCTTTGCGTCAATTTTATTCATAGTTCATCTGCGTGCATTGAAATCAGACATGGCGATTAGTGTTGATGATGTTCCGCAGGATTCGGTGCTATCTATACTCATACCCGGTTTGCGGTTTGTTGTACCTTTTGTACTACTCATTAGCTTGATGGTAATTGGGTACTCACCATTTCGTGCATCCTTTGTTGCGTTGATCGTTCTGTTGGTAGGTTGCTTCTTTTTCGAATGGCGCGATCTGCAAGGCTACATTAAGAAGGTTTTTAAATCCCTCGAAGAAGGAGCGCTCGCAGTCTTGTCTATTGCTGCAGCATGTGCGGCTGCTGGTATTGTTGCTGGAGTACTGGCAATGACGGGAATCGGTTCTCAAATATCCGCTGTCATTATTGGTGTGTCTGCCGGGCTTCCGGTAGTCGCTTTAGGCTTGACTGCTTTAATGGCCATTGTACTGGGTATGGGCTTACCAACTACCGCCGCCTACGTGATACTTGCCACCGTAGTTGCACCACCGCTGGTGCAAATGGGGATACCAAATCTCACCGCCCACATGTTTGTTTTCTTTTTTGGCTGCATCTCAACCATTACTCCGCCGGTTGCACTGGCCTCATACGTTGCAGCCGGTATCGCGGGCAGCGATATTAACAAGACCAGCTGGACTGCGTTTGCCTACGGGATCACCAGCTACATATTGCCTTTCATGTTCTTCTTTGGCCCGGCATTATTGATGGATGGAACTGTCAGTGAGATAGTAGTGGCCGTCGCCGTAGGTTTGGTTAGTGTCTTTTGTATTGCATCTTCAGTGGTCGGCTATTTCCTTATGCCTTTAGGAGTGGTTGGTCGGATAGCAATGGCGGCAAGTGGACTTTTATTAATGTACCAGTCACTTGCAACCAATATGTTAGGGCTCGGACTGTTTGTCGCTGTATATCTATTCACACGGCAGCGGCTCAAATCTGTGCCGACCCCTAATTAACACCGACATTCAATTGCGTCTCGGTATTCCTTTGGCATCTTCTTCAGCGGCAGTCCTGGTTGTCACACCATCAATCAATACGAATGCGATGACACAAGGTTCAGTGCCACGGTTTGACCATGCATGATTGTTTCCACGTTGAATAAGAACATCCCCGGCTTTCAACAGAAGGTCATCTTCTTCTTCATCCAGCATCATCCAGATCTCTCCGGAGAGCACGATGGCGTAGTCGAGAGAATCTGTTCTATGCATAAACGGATGGCGCGCATTCTCCACTATGTTGGCACCAGCTCCCATTTCGCCAAAGGCTGTTTTGCCATCCAGAGTCTTCATTACTTCCGGGTCTTCCGGCAAAAATTCAACACATCGAAATGTGCTGCCCATTGGTGGTGGATGTAGTACAAAATCGCCCGTGCAGGTTTCTGCAGGACCATCGTATTCAGCAGGACTCCCTCGTTCGATCCAAAAGTTAGTCAGCCGCACACCGGGGCGATTTGGACGCTCCAGATACTGTGATGCTGTTGAGTCTTTAACTACAATTGCCTTTCCACTTGCATCATGACCGGTTACAACCCTGCGAAATTCTCTTGCCACCTTAAGGCTCCTGATTGACTGTGTATTGGGTTTTATGAGCACCTTGCTTGCGCTGATTACTATTGTCTGACAAGACCAGGTGTTACAGCTGGCACTTAAAGCGAAAGGTGCCTTAAAAAAGAGGTTCGATGTTCACACATTTAATAATACTGTGTTGTTCTTTAGGTGGATAGTCTGAAACCCGGATAAAATATATTTTAAGTGTCTACAATTTTTCTAAAAGAAGAAAATGTCGCCTATCGCCAGGTACCATTCTATAGCTTGGGCTGTGCTGTTAAATCTGCTAGGTTATAGCTTTAACTGGAGGTAGAACATTGCCTGTGATCCGTATCGAAATCCCCGAGGGGGTTTCACTGGAAATAAAACGCCGAATCAGAGAGGGCGCAAAGCAAGCAGTTCTTGACACGCTCGCACCAAAGGAAACCAAGTACGATTATGTAGCTGTACGCGAGGTGTTTGGCGAGATCGGTGATGGTGTACCTTTAATCACTGTCGATTTACGTCCCGGACGTGAACCGGAACGCAAAAAAGCCCTGACTGATTGTCTCTCAAAACTCCTGCATACAGAGCTGGGTGTCAATCCGCGCGATGTTTATGTACTGTATCGGGAGAACCCGGCTGAGAATCACTACTGTGGCGGTGAGCCGTTAGCAGACTGGGTGCCGGCAAGTGAGCTCGGTGAGTAGGGCAACTGCAAAATGTATGTCACCGATGCTCCCGCTCTCAACAAAGTCTGATGACAGAGCATGTTGACTATCCGTCGAGCTGGAAAGCTGGTGATAAAGGTTAATTTAAAAAGGTGGGCTTAGAATGGAAAATGCGACAATTGTTGAATACGACTCGGTGGAACCGTTTCGCCGCGGTAACGGGGTATTAACAAGACTACTTATCGGTAAAGGTAATGCCGAAGACACAATGTTTACCTCTGGTACCACTGTGTTCCCGGCCGGATGCAGCGCTCCTATGCATACTCATAATTGCACTGAGCAAGTCACGATACTGAAAGGGGAAGCGGAAGTAACCGTCGACGGTGTGACCAGAAGAATTGGCGCAATGGACACCTCGTTTATACCAGCTGAAAGTCCGCACCGTTTTCTCAATGTAGGAGATGGTGAACTGATGATTTTATGGATTTATGGCGCTCGGGAAGTAACAAGGACTTTTACAGAGACTGGAGAGACCGTAGCGCACTTGTCAGGTAATGATCAGGTATAACTTTAGCGATCTTTTCGAGCTGCGCTGTTTCGGTCTACGGCTTTTCGTTCTGCAGCGGCATTGTTTTCCATAACCTTGCATACAACTGATGCATCCTTATCATCAAGCCCTTGCGCTGCAGCGGCAAAATATTGTTGCAGTGCAGTCTGGTAAAGCGGCAGCGGGCAACGCAGACTGCTTGCATGCTGCGAAATAATGGCTGAGTCTTTAAGGGGTACGGACATGTTCATGCCTTCTGCAGTGTAGTTTTCATCAACCATCAGTGCGCCACGGCCTTCGAACATCGCAGAGCTTGACGCACTGCCTGATATGACCTCGTGGAACATGGCCGGGTCGAGTCCGGATTTTATTGCAAGCACCATCGTTTCGGCTGCCACGGTGTTGTGCACCAGGTTTAAAATATTTCCACAGATTTTAACTTTGCTGCCATTACCGAAATCACCGACGTAGTGGGTTTTACCGCAGGTAAGCTCCAATACCGGTTTTAACAGCGAATAGTCAGATTCCTCTCCACTGAAAAAAGCGGTGAGTTTTTTGTTTAATGCCATTACCCGGTTACCGCTTACCGGGCAATCTACTGGGCGGCATCCGGCTTGCTCTGCTCGTTCTGCAAAAGCAGTTTTATCATCGAGAGACAAGGTAGACATCTCGATGATGCACTGATCCTTTTTCAGATCCTTTTTTTCAACGCTAAACAAACCATCCTCACCGTTAGTCACCTCTGCCAGTGCATCTGCATTCGGCAGACAGGTAAACACATAATCTGTAAGCGTTGCGACCTGCGCCGGATTGTCGGTCAGGGTCACGCCAAGTGATAAAGCATTTTGCCGCGCATCTTCGGCGATGTCATAACCCACAACCTGAACACCACCGTCGACAATGTTTTTAACGATGGCTGAGCCAAGTACACCCAGACCAATGAAGCCGATAGTTTGCATCTCAGGTTGTATCCGTTTTATAGGCAGTATGTTGCAATTGCAGGTTAATTCAGGTGAATGGTTTTTCCGGTTTCAGCAGATTCTGTAATGGCCTCGAGCACGACAATATTCCCAATCAACTGTTCATGCGTATAAGGGTAGGGTGCGACTCCCGCTACTGCATCTGCGAAGGCTTCAAGATTCTCTACCACAGTATCTGTCCAGTCTATATTTTCGACAACGGGTGTCTGATCGGTGCGAGAAACAACCATTTGTGCAATTCCGCCAGGTGTGTCCGGATGAGTATCGTTGCGAACTTCAACAGCGGCTTTTGATCCAAATACATGCAATCGAATAAAGTGGGGTGTATATAAAATCGCGCTTAACGTTGCAGTCATTCCAGCTTCGAATTTCAGCTGCACTGTGACCACATCACCGGTTTCCCAGTCGAGCACTCTGTTAGCAGTCAAAGCCTGGACTGTTTTTACCGGTCCAAAGTACGAAATGTATAAGTCGGTCAGATGAATTCCCATGCCTGTCATTGCTGCTGCTGGCGCGGTTTCTTTTAGAGTCCTCCAGTCACCTGACGGTACATTGATAAGCTTATCGTGGCTGAATGCAGACTCTGCATGCATAATTGTGCCAAGTTCATTGTTATCGATCATCTGCTTTACTTTCACCAAGGCAGGTTCAAAACGGCGTTCATGACCAATACCTAAAACTACACCTGCGTTTTCACATGCTGCAACCGAACGTTTAGCGCTATCACCAGTGAGGCCAAGAGGCTTTTCACAAAACACATGGCGGCCTGCCCTGGCTATCTGGGTTACCTGTGATTCGTGCATGACATTAGGCGTGGTTAGTATAATCGCTTCTATCGTCTGATCTTCAAGCGCCTGGTCAATACTCTGCAGCCTGTTAAGGCCAACATCAGTTATTTCCTGCGCTCTTGAATCATCAGGTTCGATAATTGCCGCAACCGTAAAGCGGTTGTTTTCTTTTAGCCGCTTTGCCATGTGTTGACCCCACCAGCCGAAGCCCGCGATCGCGATCTTTAACGGTGTCGCTTTACTCATAACAGTTTCCCCGAATACAGTGTTTGTGAGTGTTACTCACCTTGCTCAATCTGGCCATCACTCAAATGGACAGAATCTAATTATAATAGATAAAGACTCGCTACTGCTCAGCCAGCCTTAGTGCCACCCAGACAAAACCCGGCAAGAGCGCAAAAACCAGCAAGGTCGAGAAGACAACAACACCGGCTACTTTTTCCGGTGAACGATCAAAATGTTTGGCAAATACAAAATTGAATACAGCTACAGGCATGGTTGACATCAAAAAGACTACACCAGCTCTCGCCCCATCGAGTTTAAAGCCGACTACTAAAAGAAATCCAAGACATATCCCAATCACCATACGGACAACCGCCAACTGAAGTGAAAGTCTAAAATCAGAGATCTTTAACTGCGCCAGTGAGTGTCCGAGTACCATCAGAAGCGCCGGAATGACCAATCCACCAATCAGGTCAGTTGTGTTCGCGATCCATTCTGGTACATGTATGTTAAAAGCCAATACCAACAAACTGCTGACAATTGCTATGTTTAGCGGTTGCTTTAGCAAATGCCAAATAGAAAAAGAACCAGCGGAAATCGCATGGCCAATAGAGTATTGGGAAATTGAATTAACAACGAAAAAGGAAACACCCAGCGCCAGTCCCTCGTCACCAAATGCCATTAGCACCAGTGGCAAGCCAATGTTTCCTGTATTGGCATGCATCAATGACGGCAGGTAAGTGCGCTGTGACAGATTAAGGCGCTTTAAACAAAACCAGCCGAATAGTGCCGCAAGACTCATTGAAATTGTGGCGGCAAGTGCCATTTGACCCACGGTTGCGAGGCTAATCCCAATGCTCGTCAGTGATGAAAAAATCAGACATGGGGTGGCGAGTTTAAGTACGAGATTGGTCAGTGTTTCTGAATCAAATCTTTGATCGAACAGCGCCCAGCAATACCCCAGACCGACCACGGTGAAAACCGGGGCGATTACCGTGAATATCTTTCCAAACAAAATACCCGGTCCGGTGAGTAATTATAAAAAAGTCAGACCTGGTACTCTTTACCGTTTACTGTCCAGTTTTCAGTCATTTTAGTACCTGATTCGCGCAGCATTTTAGACACGGCACAGTGCTCCTTAAGTTTATGAATAATGGTCTCGATATCGGCCTCTTCACCTTTCATCGTTGTTTTAATATGTAAAACAGCATCAATGAACGGTACATCGATGGGTTTTATCAACCTTGTGCCGTGACTGTCCATCGTGGTAACGACCTCAATATCCATATCAACAACCTCGACGTTATTGGCCTTGGCCAGTTTGTTGGAAATGACGTGGGTACACCCGATAAGACCCGCAAATACCATTTCTACCGGCATTGGACCTTCATTGGTGCCACCACGCTCTATAGGCTCGTCAATGATCATCGATACGTCCCGTGATGTCACTTTGGATTTAGTAGAGGACTCAGCCTGTCCGGATAAACGAAACTTCCAGATTGGCTTTTCTTTAACTGTAACCATATTCGACTCCGCCGAGGCTTGGGTAAAATAGAGAGGGGATTAGTTTAAGGTATTCTCAGACTTATGTTCGGGTTCTGGTTCAGGCTGAGGTTGTTTTCTGTTAATACTTCGCCAGATTAGAAAACCGATTATTGGCGTTAATATGATTATTGCGAGCATGCCGGGTCTTTCAGTCAGCGCAAATTGTAGGAAGCCACCATCAGACATGGCCAGCGTTTGTCCAAACGCGTATTCTAGCGGTTCACCCAAAATGAAACCCATGACCATTGGCATCACATCGAATTTTGCCGCCCTCGCAATAACGCCAAACAAACCGAAGAAAGCTAACATCTGAATGTCGAATACGTCGGAGCGGAACACATAAGAGCCTGCAACCGCAAACATAACAACCAGTGGTATCAAAAGCGAACTCTTAATAGAGACGATACGGGCAAAAAACGGAATCGATAAATATCCGATTATCAGGAACAACGCATTGGCAAGCACCATGATGATTAGAATGGCAAAAACAGTAGAACCCTGAGTTTCAAAAAGTTCTGGTCCGGGTCGCAGGCCCTGGGCGATAAAAGCACCCAATAAAATGGCGGTAACATTATCACCGGGAATTCCGAGGGTTAACAGCGGCACCATGGTCGGGCCGTTAACCGCGTTGTTGGCAGCTTCAGCGGCTGCCACACCTTCAAGCTCTCCCTTACCAAAATTCTCAGGTGTATCAGACGCGTTTTTGGCGGCGGTATATCCCATCATCGCCGCAACAACCTGACCCAAACCGGGTACGGTTCCAATACCTGTGCCAATGACCGTAGATCTGACAATGGTCCTAAAACAGCGTTTGAATTCTGTAAACTTTAATCGCTCTCCCAGAACTTTAGTGGTCTTCTTAATCCCCGATGAGTATTGAGCTATCACATTGACAATCTCGGGTATCGCAAACACACCAATCAACATAGGTAACAGTGGAATACCCGATTTAAGCTCGAATTGCCCAAAAGTAAATCTTTCAACACCACCGATAGGATCCGTTCCGATTTGACTAAACCAAAGTCCGATGGCCATCATGAGCAGACCTTTGATCGGGTTCCTGCCGGCAGTGGCAGCAACAACCACAAGACTCAGTAACAGAATCGCCGCAAGCTCGGGTGGTCCGAACTGCATGACCAGCAACGCAATCGGAAAGATCATAATCAAAGTGAAAATGTCACTCGATGTATCTCCGATAATTGAAGAAAACAAAGCCATATCCAGCGCTTTGCGGGATTGGCCTTTTTGAGTCAGTTGATAGCCATCATAAGTGGTCGCAATTGCTGCTCCGGTACCCGGCATAGAAACCAGTATGGCTGGAATGCTTCCGCCGAAGATGCCGCCTTTGTAAATGCCCAGAAGAAAGGGAATACCGACCAGCGGATCAAGAAAAAAAGATACCGGAAGTAGAATGGCCATAGCCATCAATGTTGTGAACCCTGGAAGGGCACCGATCAACATGCCGGCAAACAAGCCTACTGACGCCATGATGAACGTATCCACCCTCAGCGCCATCTCGAATCCGGCGAGAAATTGTTCAATCATACTAGGCAGTGAACCGGTTAATAATATTGGCGTAAAAAAGCTCGATCTGGTTGAGTTCCGGCAGTGACACCAGCATGCCTCTTGTCGCAATTAGATAGAGAGCTACAGGACATAGAACAGCAAATAGAGTGATTTGAATCCAGTTTCGATTGCCGAGTAACAAGGAAAGAGTACAAATTACCAGAAACGAGCTAATCAAAAAGCCGGCCGGCTTTAGAAGTAAGCCGTAGGCCACCAGAACAACAAAAAATATCGTCACTTTAAACGCGGGCTTTTCTGTAAGAGGCAAACCGGTAGCGCTATCGTCTATGGTATTTGAGGTGCGAAGCATGCCGCGTATCGCGAACGGAATAAGCAGGCAAGACATCGCTACAATAAGAACCAAAGTTATGTGCGGAAACAAGGACGGTTCCATAGCAGACAGGGACCGTCCGAATAACATCTTTGGTTTTGCCACAAGTGTTGGCAGGGCCACAATCGCTGCCACAGCACCCAGACCGGTTGCCAGCGCAAACAATAACTCGTTCCGATGCGTCATCCCTATTGAAAAACCTTCATGCTTTATTAACCCTTCAGTTATAACCTGATCGGGTAGTTTCCTCCATCAATTATTCTGCTATAAATTACAATAATTCCTGATAGACAGAGAGAGTTACACGACAACGGCAACTCTGGCTATTTGCCCGGAGAAATCGTACGAGAGAACACTCAGCCAAGACCATTCGGTTTGCGCCCCACATTCTAAGTGATTATCGATAATCGTTGATAATGTCTTTCCTTGTGGTAGCATCAAGACGTGTATTTAGACTTTTTGCCTGGATATCTTTACATATTTTATAGATACAGGTAATGCCCGGGGCTTACCGCGTCGGGCTGTATTGGTGACGTTCACAACTGATTCAGTAGACAAACGGCCAGGGGAAATTCGTTTGATCTCAGCTTGAGAGTTGATCTAAGTGCGCAGCGAAATTCGGAGGAGGAAATTCAGATGCCCCACGTAACGCCGTTGAGCAATGATGAATGCGATGATGCAACAGCTGACATCGAATGGTTAGCTTCAGCAACCGGCTTTACGGCCAACTCCATGTTGGCTTTGTCCCATCGGCCAGAAATTGCCAAGGCAGTTTTAGGCCTGATAAGAGCTGTCGTACGCAATCCTGAAGGAACTGTTAGTTCCGAATTGCGCTGGATGGTAGCGCATGTATCCAGTTTATCTAACGGTTGTACTTACTGTTCCGCACACACCTTTAAAAACGGCGCCGACAATGGTGTCAGTCAGGAAAAACTGGACGCCATCTGGCAGTTTGAAACTTCAAAGCTCTTTTCCGATGCAGAGCGCGCTGCACTTCGTATTGCAATGACTGGCGGCCAGTGCCCGTCACACGCATCTGCTGAAGATATGTCGGAATTAAAAAAACACTTCAATGAGGCACAGGTCGTTGAGATCGGGGCAGTAATCGCTTTGTTCGGGTTCAACAATCGATGGAACTCGCTGATGCAAACTGATCTGGAACCAGAAGTAACCTCCTTCGTGGCTGAAAGGGGTTATGAGGATTTAGGTAAAAACAGAATTAAGAAAGAAAAAGAGATGGCAGGAGATCTATAAACCGGACAATTTTGTCTGTTGATTCGTTATTAAACCTGGAGGATATAATGACTGACGATACCAAACTTAGTCGAAGAAAGTTTCTCGCCGGTGCAGCAGTTGGAACTGCATCAGCGATGCATATAACTATTCCCGCATCTGCTTTTGCGCAGGCCGGTTATCCACGCAGACCGATTACTCTGGTTGTGATGTACTCTGCTGGTGGTGGCACAGACACCATAATGCGCAAGCTGGCCGAGGAGATGGCGGTCAGTCAGGGCTGGAAAATTAACGTGGTGAATAAACCCGGTGCGGTCGGCGGCGTCGCTACCCAATTTGTGGACGCAGCCAAGTCCGATGGCTACACGCTGTTGGGTGGTGCAAACTACAACCGGTTTGTCAGAGTGCTGGGGCATGCTGAATTTGTGCCGTGGGAAGACTGGGTGCCGATGAAGGCTGCTAATGCACTGGCGAGCTGGTCGGTACGCAAAGACTCACCTTTCCAGACATTTGACGATGTAATTATAGCTGCTAAGGAAAAGCCAGGTACAGTCACCATATCAACATCCGGCACCGGTGGTGTCTGGCACGAACTTGCTTTGATCGTAGCTAATCTCGCAGGTGTGGAGCTCAAGTATGTACCATACAAGGGTGGTAAACCGGCTACGTTAGCGGGATTGCAGGGTGAAACCGATATTGCTGGTGGTGGTGTACATGAGCACATTGATCTCATTCGCGCTGGTGAATTGCGTAACCTTACTCAGACCAGTTCTGAAGATATTGTTCTTGACGATGGAACAACACTTCCGTCGATAGCGACCATTCTGCCAGAGAGCCGAAAAATTCTACCCGTCGGTGCGACCTACAATTTCATGGTCAAACGCGACTTGCCACCTGATGTTATGCAAATGCTTGCCGATGGTTTTCGAGCAGCAGCAGGCTCTGATTCGTTCAAAGCGCTGATGGATTCTAAATTCTTCCAGCTTGATATCAAGGTAGGTGAAGACGCTGACCGCGAAGGCGCATTGATGGAGACGGTGACGGTTGATATTTTTAATCGCTTTCAGGAACAAATTGGTGCGGAGGTTAAAACTGCTGCGGAACTGGGACTGCCAACTCCCGAAGGTTTCGAAGACTGGTGGCCGCCTGAAGGTTATAAACCACCGCCGATTAGCTGATTAGTTCAACCTAATAAAACAGTTGCCATCTTTCTGCATACAGAGGGTGGTAACTGTTGTCCTTACCTGTCTGAGCAACCTGTCAGTTGAACTCCGCGAATTCAAACGATGCCGTAGTATTTGAAGGTGAAGAAGCCGGAGCAGGTTACGCCTCTCCAAAACTTGACCTGATAGCTGCCTGCTTTCTAACGCTATTATCGATTGTTGTCATTATCGCTGCGTGGTGGTTACCTGTGCCGGGTGATTTGTTGACAGCTCCCGGTCTGTTGCCATTTTTCACTGCTATATCGTTACTAATAATGGCTGTGATTCTTGGCATCACTGCACTCAAAAGAAAAAAGCTCACGACCGAATTTGAGCAAGACACCTCCATTATTGACAATTCGCAGAATAAAAGAACGTTGCTGCTAATCGGTCTTGTCGGACTCTATATTCTGGCGCTGCAACAACTCACATTTCTATACGATTTTTCGGTAGGCGGTGTATTTTTTAGTGTGAGCGCTTTTGAACCGGTAACAGTAGTGGCCCTCGCCGCCATCATTTGTATTTACTGGGGCGGTCCACTTTGGATTACCACCCTGGTTTCTGTTCTTTGGACTTTGTTGCTTTCCGTAG
>CAZYRP010000168.1:0-11981 GCA_964649465.1 uncultured Granulosicoccaceae bacterium
TCTATCATGGCGGACTCTAATGTATCTTGTGGCACGGTCTGCAAGCCTGCATAAAAAACCACAAACGCAAACGGGGCTGCATGCCAGACGCCGTAGACAATCAACGTGATCCACGTCAACGGCATAGACGCTTTCAAAGACAAATCCGGATTATCAAACAACACCTGCAGCGAGCTGCCAATTATCCCGCGCGAGTCGATCATCCAGAACAATATCAGTGACCCTATTAAAGGCGTAACAATCATTGGCAACAGAGAGAAAAAGATAACCAGACCTTTGATCTTGCGGGTAAGCGCATTAACCCCTATGGCAATAAAGAAACCGAAAATAATCAGAAGTGGTGTAACAGTAAATGTAAACACCAGCGTGAAAGTCAGCGCGCGATATAGCGGAAGGTTAAAAACGCGCGAAAAAAAGTCTGCGAAGCCTTCAGATTCATTCCAGGCGGTAGCGACCTCTGAAAACGCCAGATGACTGCGATTGAAATAATTATCCAGCCCGACAAACCGACCTAGTGGTTTTTCAGCGCGCAGTTCTTCGGTGGCTGTGGTGTCCACAACCAGAGCTGTTGTACAGCCAAAAAAGTTGCAGTTTTCAACTTCCGCAAACACCTGCTCATGATCGATATACATCGATTGGGTGATCACCGAGATAATCGGTAGAAATATGAATAGCAACATAGCCAGCGCTGTTGGCAGGAAAAACCAGAAAAAGGTTCGGTGCTTCACAGCGGGCTAATCGATCTCATGACAGGAATGAAAAAGGGAGAGACAAGTCCCTCCCTTGCTTTGAATAAAACAGGCTCAAATAAACAGAAGATAGAAAAAGTCTCTGCGACAACCAGGCGCTGCCACAGAGCTACTGGCTAGTTAAGAAAACCTTTCTCTTTCGCTGCAGTTACATACGCAGCCTCTACATCTTCGAGGGTCTTCTCGGCTGATTCCTTACCGGAAAAATAGTCCGGAAGTTCAGCACCTAACGCTGTGTGCAGCAAACCCGCAAATGGAATCATCGGATACGGAGTCGCACCGGCATCGATAGTTGCAAAAACACCGGCAGATGCTTCTGTAGGCTCATAGCCGTCAAGCATCCATACTGCCTGAGTTGCCACTTCATCGGTCAGGATCTTCGGATCAATAGCGTTCACCATCGCAAGGTATGAGGCCTCTGCATCTTCATCAGAGATATTTTTAGCGATGGTGAAACCATCCCACCAAAGCGTCGTGGCAGGTGTTGAGCCACCACCGACAGTCAATGGATAGGCCATTACTGTGTTCTCTGCTACACCAGGTGCTGAATCTGCTCCATCCAGCAGTGGTCCTGCGCGTGATCCCCACATCTGCATCATGGCGACATTGCCTGCCTTCCACTCTGCATTGATTTCGTTGTTGTTAAGGGTCAGAAAGTCCGGGTTCATTTGTTCGGTCAAAGACTTCATCACTTCAAGTGTCTTAACACCTACTTCATTGTTGACGTTGGGCTCTGCAGTGCCGTCTTTAAAAAACTCACCACCCATGCCAATGAACATGTTATTGAACTCCTGACCAAGTCCCCAACCGGCTGAATAGGCACCGCCGAATGGATACTTCATCAAGCCTTTTTCTTTCAGCATCTCTGATGCCGCAATGACTTCTTCATAAGTTTTAGGTGGCTCAATGCCAGCTTCTTCGAGGATGTCTTTGCGATAAACCAGATGTTGTGCGTTAGCCATAAAACCAATCGCCATTACCTTGCCACCAATGGTAATTTTTTGGTTGTCTTTAAAATTGCCACCATGCTTTGCGATCAGATCATCAAGCGGCTGAATCAGATCATCGTTCATTAACGGTACGATTGACGAGTTGGCAACGATTGCCACAGTGTATTCAGAAGGGTTAGCGGTTAGTGCCGGCACCTGAATATCTTTGTGTTCTTTAGTGAGGTTGGTTTTGATCTCAATACCATCACTGGCACATTCTGCAGCCATTGCACCAACGGTCTGGATCGCAGGAAACTCGTTGCCCAGAATGTTGACGTTGCCAGCTTCAATTCCACAGTTGGCGTGTCCCGCTGCGTTTGCCGTACCGAAGCCTGTCGCAAGAAGTGCGCTGGCCAGTAAGGCTTTTTTGAAAACTGTCATATTTATTTCTCCTCAAGGATTGTTCTGACGGCGCTGCTGCGCAGACATATAGGACGATTGATAACAACCTGATAATTCAACAATATCCCGTGCTGATGGAGCGTAACCACCTCACAAGCGCGCCAGTTGTTATTTCTTGGTTTCGTATTCAAAATTGTATTCCCAGTCATCACGGCTTGGCAAGAAGAAATGGCTTTAGAGTGCAATATTGCCGTATCAGGGATGAAAATATGTCGTATCAGCCAGGCATATCGGCTAGACAAAGGAAAAATCGGCAATTCATTTTCAGGCAGAGAAAAATCTGGTAAATCGCTTCAACCGGGTACCGCACAAAGACGGCGCCGATCTCAATATTCAACCGCCAGGGAAAATAGATTTTCTGCGCTACATCAAACTTCACCGGCCGGAGGCAGAAAAGTGCCCTTTTCCTTCACTCGCCAATCCGCCGGGTCGTTGAATCATAACGTCCTTAGTAGAAAAGCGGGTATTCGTATTACTCATAACAACCGTTCAGCTGCAATTGTCCTGCGCTTGTCGAATTATCGAATTAAGGTTTGGCATAAAATCGGAGCTACCATCATTAATTGGGGCTTGCACACGTTCAATAAGACTCTTGTTTTCAGTTTCAACAATTGTTTTGTCTAATATCCCAATACATAAATCAGTACATTCTTCGCAAATAAAAACACTGGGCCCTGCAATAAGTGCAAGTACCTCATGTTGGGATTTTCCGCAAAAACTACAACACAGAAGTTTATCTTTCTCCGTCATTTCCATAGATCCTTTGGATTTGAGTGCTTGTCTCTAAGTTGATCGAGGCAAATGAGCTGCACCTCGTCGAACCCGGCTGCTAATTATGATGGAGGTTTTGCTGGAGCCGGCACACCGCCTGAACTCTCTTCTTCATCGTTCCCTGGAGGTAACGGTGTTGCGGTTTCTTCACTTTCGTTGATTAATCCAAAACGCTTACGCAATACCTCCGCTTCACGAGGTGTCAACGAAGCCAGCACTTCATGAGTTGTTTTTGAAGCATTCATTTTCCAACTCCCACTCGAATTTCTCTTCGAATGTATGGTCTATTTTTTTTAAATCAATCGATTCACTTTCCAGCTTGTGTCAGATTCAAAAGGTCCGTTTTTGGCGAATGATCCCGATACAAGGTCTTGTCAAATTTAACCATACCAGATTACCGCTTCAAACGATTTTCAGCAGCTTCGCGGGTTACGACCTGCCATTCGCAAAAAATGCGAATGGAATAGCCAGAGGGCCAAAAATCGCTCCCATCACCCCCCAGAACACCGGCCTGGACCTACGCTTTTTTGCGATAAAGTGGCAGATAAAAATACTGACTATGTTTGCTACCAACAATACATAAATAAAACCCATTTTTACTTCCCGGTTCCACGAATAAACAATAAATACGTGTGACCGCTATTGGTCTTACACGGAAGTTGAGTTTACCAAGGTTTCAATTCAACGGCGCTATCCGGCATAAGCAGACCAATTCCTGACGACCGCTGACGTAAAAAACTCATCCCGCTGTCAGCAGGCCCCAGAGGTATTTAACGGGCAGGATAATCGATTGCTGCCTGATGATATCGCGCGAATCCAGGTGTCTGCGGGCAGAAATTAATTGCCAACTTTATTATCAGGCAACGATTATTTATCCGTAGCGACTTAGCTGATAACGGTTTTCCGCTGGCCGCTTATGAAACTTCCCGTCTTTCATAATTGCGAGCAGTTTGGTTTTATCTTCCAGTATGCGTACATCGCGAATGGGATCGCCATCTACCAAAAGTAAATCTGCAAGATAGCCTTCGCGTATCATGCCAAGCTCGTGCCCCATACCCATTATCTCTCCGCCATACTTTGTGCCGGCCTGAATGGCTTCCATTGGCGTAAAACCCAGCATATCAACGAAGGTATATAGATCTTTTGCATTAGTGCCTTGCGGGGTCCATGCAAAGCCGTAGTCACCACCAATACAAATTTTAATTCCTCTTTTATGCATTTCTTTCATTGAGTCGACTGCGGCAGCCAACTCTCTTTCGTAGGCATCTGTGAGCGGGGTACCCGGGACAATCCCCCACTCTTCTGCATGCCGCGATGTGTTAATCAACCAGGCAAGACCGGGTGCAACAAAATGCTTCGACTTGGCGGCTTCAAGCATATCAAGTGATTCATTATCAGTGAAAGATGCGTGATAAACATTTTGAATTCCGTGCTTAACACACTGCTTTATTGATCCGGCAGAACGTGCGTGTGCTGCCAGTACCTTGTTACGGCAACGGGCTTCACTCGCAGCCATAGCAACCTCTTCATCTGCCATCGGTGTTTCTTCAGCACCCATGCCGGTGATTTCCTCGCCGGACAGATTAAGCTTGATAGAGTCCACGCCATACTTAATTAAAGTACGAACTACACGACGAACCTCTTCAGGGCCGGAAACCACCAACCCCAGATTGAGCCCTTCGTGTGGGATGTGACTGGGTGCGGCGTCTCCAAGACCACCGACGGTTGTAATTTCCGGGCCAGCTGCAAGGTAGCGCGGCCCCGGGTAACGACCTTCATTAATAAAGCGCTTGGCAACAACATCTAAACGTGGCTTGGCGGCAGCAGCGCCACGCCCTGCTGTAAAGCCTGCATCCAGTACCAGTTTTGCCATTTCCATGGTAACCAGCATATGCTCTTCGAGCTCCATCATTTGAATAGGATCAATTCCCGGTGCGTTGTTCCATGACAAATGCAGATGCGCATCGATCAGACCCGGCATCAAGGTAGCACCTCCTCCGTCGATCATTTCGCCTTGCGTGCTGCTCCGCAGTGCGTAGCTACCCTGCCCGGTCTGTCGTAATTCCTTAATTCTGTTTCCCTCTACCACCACTTCACCTGCATAAGGTGGTGTACCGGTTGAGTCGAGAATTGAAACGTTAGTGAACGTAATTGTATTTTCTACAGGAGTGCTTCCGGTCGCACCCCATGGTGAGTCAGCCATGTTCTGCTCCTGATATTTGCGTTTTACTGTTCTTAAGTTCAGATAGAGCAGTTGAAAGACTTCGACTGCTCTGTTTTGCCGCCTCAATAGTTGGCCAGTGACCAACATCGGGCAGCATTATTAAATTCGATTGAGGCAGATTGGCATCCAGCGCGTTAGCCATTGCAGGCGGCGTTACGGGATCTTCACTGCCGGTAACCAAAGTCACCGGACATTGCACGTCCGACAACTCATGGGCCTGCACATCCGACAACGCCAGACAGTGCGAGGCATAGGCGTATGGATCTTGCCGCATCAGACTTTCTCTTATGAAAGCGAAAGCTGCCGGGTTGGAGTTTTTTGTTGCTGAAGACAACGAACCATTGGCAACGGCTGTCGCAATTGACGCCATGCCTTCTTTTCTGGCGGTCGCAGCACGTGCTTTTAGTGCTCTTCGCGCAGCTTCCGGCGGTTCTGTCATTGCGCCAAATAACAGCATACCGCTGACCCGTGCAGGTGCTGTTACCGCCATATGTTGAGCCATTAGTGTTCCCATCGAATGAGCAACAATAAAAGCACGCTCAACCTTAACGGCCTTTAACGCATCTGTTAAGGCACGACTTAGGTCAGCTATTGTGCGGGCACCGGGTCTGAAAGCAGAACGTGCAGCACCCGGGGTATCAATGCGAACAACCCGGTAGTCAACTAGTGCTGGCATTAGAGGTTCAAAAGTATTTGAACTGCCACCCAAACCATGGATCATCACCACACAAGGCCCATCACCCCGGGTATCTTCCATTACAAGAGAACCAAAGTGCTTATCGACCATGTCAGTAGGATGCAACGGTGTTGTTAAGGCAGCCAATGTCACCGATTTCAAGTGACATGGTATCTCCGGGTTGTAGATAGACAGGTGGTTTTTTACCAATACCCACACCCGCCGGTGTACCAGTTGCGATGATGTCACCTGGCTTTAAGGTAATTCCATTAGAAAGGGCTGCGATAATGGTAGGTACATCAAAGATCAACAATGATGTATTGGATTTTTGTCGTAACTCGCCATTGATGTGGCAGGATACTTCTGTACTGCCGAGGTCAAGCTCGTCGGCAGTGACAACAGCAGGACCCATTGGGCAAAACGTATCCTGCGATTTTCCAATCAGCCACTGTGAGTGTTGTCCCTGTAAATTTCTTTCAGTGATATCGTTGATGATGGTGTAGCCCCACACATAATCAAGCGCTGACTCAGCAGGGATATTGCGACCAGCTTTACCAATTATCACTGCCAGTTCCACTTCATAGTCGACACTTGTTTGGGTCCCGGGATCAATTAGTACCTGTGCGCCCGGACCAATGACAGATTCCGGCACCTTGGAGAAAATAATCGGATGCTCGGGTACAGCCCCCTGTGCCGCAGAACTGTCAAAACCTGAATTGGCAAACTCATGTGCATGTTCATGATAATTTTTACCAACACAGAAAATATTGCGGCGCGGTCGCGGTATCGGGGCCAGTGGGTGAATCGACTCCAGTGCAATGACTTCTCCGGTACGGGCCGGGGTCAGGTCAATAAGCGCGGCCAATCCGTTCTCACTCAGGTCTTTCGATCCTGTGTTTAATATATGCACTGTGTTATCAACTACTTCCCCGGCAGTTACAGCGGAGTCACCAGCATTGTTGAACAGAACAAACTTCATAGTAATCCCGGTATAAGTAAGGTGGAGCCGTGGGTTTGTCGATTCTCCAGTGCTTCATGTGCCTGTGCAGCATCTTCAAGCGGATAGCGTTGTCCTATCTCACAGCTGATAACACCTTCAGCCAATGCTGACCAGACTGCATCCATTGCCTCCGACATTTTTTCTCTTGTGTCTGTGTAGTGTCCGTAGTTCGGTCGCGATAAAGTTAACGAGCTTGCCGCCATTGCACCAATGTCGTGCTGACCTATATCTCCGGATGCCTGCCCAAAAGAAACCAAATGACCGCAATTTTTAAGCGCTGCCATGGAATGAACAAAACTGTCTCTGCCAACCGCATCGAATACGACATCAACGCCTTCACCATCAGTTAACTCACGCACCTGGTCTTCAAGGCTATGTTGTCCGGGTGTTATCACATGGTGGGCACCGGCAAGTTTTGCCATTTTAGCTTTTGTGTCAGATGATGTTGCGCCAATCACCTTAGCACCGAGATGGCAGGCCCATTGCACTAACAACCTGCCAACCCCGCCTGCCGGTGCAAAGATCAATACACGCTCACCTTCACGCACCTTGTGAACTTTGTGGGTTAAGAAAAAGGCGGTTACACCTTTCAGAGTCATTGCTGCAGCGGTATCAAAATCAATATTGTCGGGAAGCGGCATCACCAGTTCCGCAGGCATCGTGCGCACCGAAGCGTAGGCACCGGGTGGTGCACAGGCATAACAAACACGATCACCCGCCTGTAAGTGAGTAACTCCATTGCCAGTATCTATGACCGTTGCCGCTGCCTCCATTCCAGGTACCGCAGGTGGTTGTATCATTTCGAAGTAGCCGCTGCGTGTATAGACATCGATAAAGTTAACGCCGATAGCCTGTTGCTGTAGTCGGACTTCCCCTGCTGTTGGGCGCGGTGATATAACAGTGGTAGCGTGCAGTACACTGGCATCACCATACGCCTCGACCCTCACGGCCTGCGCCTGCATTTCATCCGGGTGAAGCTGTACACCCTTTGTTGACGTTTCGTTTGTCACTGGCGCTGTAGCGACCTGTGTAGTGGCACTCAATATAGAAGGCCGTACAGTGCTGTCAGTCGACATACCAGTCGATGCTTTCTTAAGATAGCTCCGAATACCGTCAAAGCCTCCGCGGTAGACATTGTTCGCCACCAATTGTTTGAGCTCTGCTTCCTGACCATCGGGCACCGAGAAACGAGACCACCAGCGCCAGAAAGTTTTGTCGCCCTCAGTAACAGGCAGAAGTTCAACATGCGCCACGTAATTCTGTAATGGCAGATCTGATGTGGTAATTGAATAAGAGAAGGATCGTGCGCTGTCAGATAGCTTTAGCAGCCGCTCGCATACCCGTTCACCAGAGACCAGTGTGAAATCTCTAACAGCACCCACCCGATCAGGCATTAAGCTATTTTGTATATGGCTGGATTTTACCAGCGGATGCCAGTTGAAATGATCGTTAAAGTCTCGCAGCACCTGCCATACCTGTGCTACCGGATAGTCAATGATGGCTGATTCATTAACCCTGACCATGATTACTTTTCAAACTTTCCAGAGAGTGCCTGAAAGCCTGCGGCAAAAACATCCTGTCCGATGCTGCGAACAAGCTCGGCCTCTTTTTGCGCATCACAATCGAACTCGGCGCGCCATTGTGCAAAGGTTTGCTGTACTTCAGTTATCGGTGTGAATTGAATCGTTGCCACATAGTTTACAACCCCCATTTCACTTTCAAGAATGGAGTATGTGCAACTGTAGTCAAAATCTGAAAGCGCCAGAAGCTGCTCTCGAATATTTGCTCCATCGTTAAGTTCAAAGTGGCGAATGCAGCCTACCTGATCGGAAGCCAGTCCCCCTTCAATACGACTGTGTTTGACCAGCGGATGCCACGCAGGTAATCCATTGAAGTCACGCACCTCAGACCACACCTCGTGAGCCTGAGCGCTAATGACCGCTGAGATATACACCTCAGTCATCGTCTGAATTACTCTTTTTGTTATCGCTTAACGATTTCATATCTTTGGCGGCACGAAAGACATCTCCCATCTTTGCGACGCCCGCGTCAGGCACACCGATCTCCTTCATCATTTCATCGATCAACGGTGCCTGAGCGCGAAACCGCAATGCGCTGTCTATTACTTCATCTGTTGGTGATTTGCTGCCAGCACCGGATGACTGATCACCTGCTCCTACGCCACCCAACTGTACAATCTTGATACCGTCAATGTTCTCCAACGGGCGCACACTCTCCCGGATGATGCCTTCCAGACGTTCCAGCATTTCGCTTCGCAATCTGCCGCTGCGAGCATCATCGGTAAGCATATTCTCTGCTTCATTGAGTAGCCTTTGAGCTTCGGCCTGCACGGTGGCGCGAAGTCGTTCGGTTTCTGTCGCAACCCGTGCGGTGTCGGCATCTTTATCGGCAATCAGTTTGTCAATCGCCGCAACTCTTTTGGCAACTTCGGTTTCACGGCCGGTTTCAATTTCTTCTGCGGCGATCACAGCTTTTGCTTCGGATTCGGCTGTGCTGCTGCGCTGCATATTTTCCTCTGCACGTTTTTGCAGGATTGTTATTTCTTTTTCTATTTCTGCCAGCTCTATGGCCTGTGATCTTTCTACTTCCAGTCTGCGTGTATCGCGTTCCAGAATGATTCGTGCCTCCTCCAGTGATCTGTCGGTTGCAATACGCGCCCGTTCGATTTCTTCGTGTGCTGCAATCTCCGCCTCCTTGGTGGCTTGTTGTTCACTGATGCGAACTGTTTTTAATATTTTTTCTCGATCAATACGGGCTCGTTCCAGCGTGAGTTCCTGTTCGATTCGGGCGGTTTCAAGAGCTTTTTGTGATGCGATGGTGGCATTTTCAATTGATTGCGATCGTTCAATCTCACGTGCCTGTGTTGCTTCTTCAGTTTCGATGCGCTTTGAATGAAGCGCTTTCTCACTTTCGAGTTTGGCAGCCTCAATAGCGGCGTTCTCGGCAATCTCCGATTCCCGCACCATCTTCTTCTGATCGATACGAGCCATTTCCAGCGAACGTTCCTGTGATATACGTCTGCGCTCTATTTCCTCCCGGGCACTGATCTCTTCTTCATCGATATCTCGCTTGCGTGCGATCTCAAGCGTTGCGGTAGCACGCTCTGCAGCAATACGCGCAGCTTCTGACTCGGCCGCCTTGGATGCCTGAACTCTTGCAATTTCAGTTGCCTGTGCGGCCTCCATAGCTTTGATTTCCTGCACTTGAACTAACTTTGCCGAGGTGCTTTGTCGATCTATTTCCAATGCATCCTGCTCTGCCTGGAGGTTCCTTGCCCGTATTTCAAGAATCGATGATTGTTCAATATCGTTTCTAAGTTTGCGTCGTTCCTCAATAGTGCTAACGAGTGTTGTCAATCCCTCTGCATCGAAACGATTGGCAGGATTAAAATACTCGAGTTCAGTTTGATCGAGATCTGTGATGGCGGCAGACTCCAGTATCAAGCCATTCTCAGCAAGCACACTACGAGAGTGCTCCGCAACCTTATCAAGATACACACTACGTTTCTCATGCATATCATCGAGGCTCATTTCGGAAGCAACCGATCTTAATATGCTAACAAATTTGCCTTCCAGTAAATCTGCAAGACCCTCAGTGTTCTGCATTCGATCTCCCAGTGTGGTTGCTGCAGCAGAGACACCCGCGGCACTGGGTTCTACCCGCACGTAGAAGTCAGCAGCAATATCTACCCGCATACGATCATGAGTAATTAGCGCTTTGTTTTTCTCCCGTACCACCGGCAGCCGATGCACATTCAAAGAAACCGGTGTTACCTCATGTACGATTGGCAGAACAAAAGCACCACCGTTGATCACCACACGTTCGCCGCCAAATCCTGTGCGTACGAATGACGTGTTTTTAGTTGAACGGTGATATAGCCACTGCAATAACCAAACGCCAATAGCAATGACAATGGCAATTACAATTAACCACAAAATAACCTGGCCTATAATTTGTCCGGTCATGAGTGTGACTCCTCTCTATTGAAGTGCTTCACTGATATCATCATGTTGTAAGTCTGGTGCTAAAGCGTTAAGCACATCTGTGTTCGCTCAACCACACTATCGATTAAATTTGATAGATTTAAATTTTTTCGTCTGCTCTGTAAGCGCACTTTCAGTAGGCAGGCGCTCCATCGATGATGCTCCATAGAATCCATGGCAATTTTCTGTATTGTTCAATACATATTCGGCATCATCCGGCATCGCCACAGGGCCACCATGAACCAGTACAATGGCGTCGGGATTAACTTTTAAAGCAGCCGCAGCCCATTCATCAACAATTGCCGGGCACTGCTCCAGTGTCATTGCCGTCTCTGCTCCAATAGAACCTCCGGTCGTCAGGCCTAAATGACAGACAATAATGTCAGCGCCAGCCTTTGCCATGGCCGTGGCATCGTCTTCGTTAAAAACATATGGCGTAGTCAGTAAGTCTTTTTCGTGTGCGGCCTTGATCATGTCTATTTCCTGTGAGAAAGACATACCGGTCTCTTCCAGATTGGCTCTGAAAGTGCCATCTATCAGTCCAACAGTCGGAAAGTTCTGCACACCGGAAAACCCGATGTCTTTTACCTGATCAAGGAAATGATCCATGATACAGAACGGGTCTGTACCATTAACACCCGCCAGAACCGGCGTATGCTCGGTGACCGGTAATATTTCATACGCCATCTCCATTACCACATCATTGGCGTTGCCATAGGGCATAAGGCCGGATAATGATCCACGACCTGCCATGCGATAACGCCCCGAGTTATAGATGACAATTAGATCGATACCGCCAGCTTCCTCACACTTGGCAGACAGACCTGTACCGGCACCTCCTCCAACAATAGGAACACCTGATTTTTTCAGTTCCTGAAACTTCGCCATCAGCGTTTTACGTTCAATTCGTGGCATGGTTGTTTTTCTCCCGTGGTGGCATGATTGCGTTGAATGTTTTTACAACATCTGCCGTAAATGATTGATCATTGATATGACCAGGGTGTCTGATAATTTTTCTGTTTGGTGTTTCCACCACCGTGTCTGTCAATGCGGTAAAGAGTGCCGCATTGGCATCCGGGTCAAAGAACGGCTGATCGGGCATGTCCAGCGCCGATACTCCATAGTATTATCAACTCGATTAGAGGTGTAAGCAATTTCTGTAAGCA
>CAZYRP010000169.1:0-11964 GCA_964649465.1 uncultured Granulosicoccaceae bacterium
GCGATAAGTGCAGTGGCTCTTGGAAAAGCGACTGGCGTGCCTGACGCTGCAACTACTCCGATGACGTCTTCCTGCACGGGCAGGCGTGGATCAACTGCGCCAACTGGAAAAATCGGACCATCTTTATCGCGTCCGTTGCGGAAGTCCGGATTGCGCCCCAGTGCATATCTTTGCAGCAACACTGTTGTTTCGGGGTGTTCGCGTTTCCAGGTGCCCCAATCGGTAGTAACCACCGAGGCCTGTTCTAATTCAATCCCCTTTTCGAGAAGCGGACCGGTTACCGCGCGGCCCAGAAATGTATCAAAGATCGAGTGAGTACTCAGGTCATACATAACCTTGTTAGATCGACTCAACAGACCAGAAGTTCGCAATACTAGCCGATCATCCAGCTCTGGTATGTTGTCCGTAAAGTAAGCCTGTGCGGCTCCGCAAAGTGTGCAATACGGAATACCGAGGCTTCGTCCGCCAAGAACGTCATTAACCATTTCACGTACTTCCATGGTTCGTCTCGGATAGGCCCGAGATTCCCCGTTAACTTCAATGCCAAAAACAATCTCGTCGTCTTTTAACCATTCAGCATTTGCGGCAGAGGTGACATCCGGGTTATCCGCAGCCGGAATGCAATTACAGGCTATGTCGGTCTGGTCGTAGGGACGATTGTCTATCAGTACGCCGCCCCAGGAAACAAGCCGCCAATCGATAGAACCCTCGACGAATAGTTTGTCCCAGCCTGGAAGGTTCGAAGTAAATATGGTGCGCTTGTAGTCAAGGTAATCTGGTGGCGCGGGAATGTCCCAGGCAAGCAAATGACTCGTTACACTGTGCCATGAGTTGCGCCCGTCAAATTTCTTACCCAGTAAATCTGATGCCGCCTGAGTCAGTGCGTTATACGGTTGCCTGGCCGCGACGAATCGCAGCATATCGCTGATAATCCATGCGAGCCTTGGATCACCGGAGTCTCCAATAGCGGTGAGTGCCTGCTTTTGGTTCTTGTCCCAGGTAGTCAGCGCTGTGCTGTCAATAAAAGCCACTCGCGCTGCGAACTGCAACGCGGGTGACAATGGGCCTGTAGGTACTTCGGGGGCCTCCCCAAATTTCTCGATAACGTAATCGGGTAGCTGATTGGATGATTGTGCGTGCGCCTGAGTAACAAATCCGCAAAGCGCTAAAGTTAGTGCAACGACCTGAATGAAAAAGAGCCGACTCTGTTGCATCTGTTTTGAATCCTCGTGAGAAATATATGTTTCGCTTGTGCTTTCAGCTTCGCATTGGCGGAGGTTATTCCGACTCAGGGCGGTGGCCGAGTTGCCAAAGACTGTTTCAGTCTGCGGCTATGGTATTTGAGTAGGTGCATGATCAGAGGTTCCGGCGAGGGAGGTTCCGAATCAAAATATACAAAATAGGTCACTGCGGTAACAGTACAACACAAAAGCGGTGAGTAGTTATCTGCTAAAAGAGGGCTGTCTAATACCCTAGACATTTTGCTCAAGTTCCGGACAGAACGGTTTATCGTCGAATGGTGCATTCGTGTGGTGCACTCAAAGATTGATTCAATGAAAAAGGTAGTCAGAAATATTGGCAAATATTAAAGAGTTGATGTTGAACTGGATTGAAGCGGTCCGGGATTTTGCCAGTGGGATCGTCGCAGTGGAGTCGTCGAAGGTTTCAACAACTAAACCAAACCGACCATGAGAAAAGTTACGGACACGAATCTGTGAATTTATAAAAGTATCTTAGTTTTACTTACTCGGGATTCACCCGCTCCCGGAAATACCCACTGGTTTTTTATGAGGCCTTTATTCATGTGAATGGTGAGGTATTTACGATCTTCCAGTCACTGCGTAATCTCATATGTGGCTGCCGACTGTTTTTCTGTGTTGGGAGGCTTGGCAGATCCGATTGAACTGCTGCCTTCGAGCATTACTGATTGCCGACGTATAAGTTTTGATGATTCACCTTTACGTTCAATGAAATGCCATTGGTGCTTGTATCAGTTAACTGAAGTTGCCCTGCATTCCAGTCTATAGTGGCCTGCTTTCGGCTGACACCTCCACCGTGTATTTTTAGTATGCAATCCGCATTTCGACCTATTGTCAGTTGAGGGGTGTATTAGTCAATTGTAAATGTATGGTCGTTGAA
Source organism: uncultured Granulosicoccaceae bacterium (assembly GCA_964649465.1). Lineage (GTDB taxonomy): Bacteria > Pseudomonadota > Gammaproteobacteria > Granulosicoccales > Granulosicoccaceae. The sequence continues at coordinate 2,140 of CAZYRP010000169.1, forward strand.
CTGAAGATCAAGGGTTGAGTTTTCAGTTTTGGTAATGACAGGCTTTCGGCGATACGCCTGTGCGCTTCGATATCCCCAATCTGTTCATACAGCTTAGTGCTTTCAGTAATATCTGCGAAGAGTATCGCCTGGTCTATCTGATCTTCCATCATCAATTGATATAACCGTTGGTTTAATCATTGCCAGCGAGGTCCCGGGAAGCCGTAGCATGATTTCTCTGGGCAGAGTTTTTTGGATATTTGCGTTATTCCGCGCGGATAAACTTGCCACAGCTGGCAGCTCTTAAGTAATGGCTGCGCTGTTTGTTGCACCTTTGTCTAACGCCCCCTTGAGATCCTGAATATGTAACTGTGATGGGGCAATTCAGTAGATGAGGTGGCGCATATGCTAAAGAATCATTGTGTTCCTTTTGTGTTACGGCTTGCTGCACAACCATGCTTTTGTCATACTCAACGGTAATCGGAGCGAAATTTTCTCAATAGAGCAATCTCGCTGAGCGATGTGATCCTGACAGGCGCAACAGTAAAGGAGCCATGGAAATGAGAATGAACAAGTATAGGTGGACTCACGGTAAAAAGGGCATAGCTTTACAGACGATAGCTGCCTTGGGCTTGACCGTTAGCTCTACCGCACTCAAAGCTGCAGACTTGCCAAATGCCTGCCCTGTAGACGGTTGCGTGGTTACAATCGCCGAGGCAAAGATAGTAAAAGGTGAGATATCTTTAAAGCTGGATGCGAATTTCCAGCCTGATATGGCAAAGAACCATTTGCATATATGGTGGGGTGATAATTTCAGCTTCATGCAGGTTAGTGGTAACGCTGAGACAACACACAATGTGAAACAGGGAGCATGGCATCCCACTGATATCTTTCCGGAATACACAACACAGGGTGCAGTGTCGGTAGAAAACCGGGCTGGCTCTAACACTTTGTGTGTTGGCGCTGCTGATCGCAATCATGATGTGATAGATGTGAATGCGTATCACTGCATAGATATTAGCTCGTTGTTCTAATTCCACAGCCCTGATTCCGGGTCCGTGAGGACACCTGCGTATGTGGGTCGTTATGAGGTGCGCAGGGAAGTAGCACAGGGCGGCTTTGCTACTGTAGTAGAAGCGTGGGACGAAGAGCTCGCGTCTTCTGTTGCGCTCAAAATACTGCACCCGCAGTTAGCAGAAAACGATGAACTGCAGAAGAAATTCCTCGAAGAGGCGCGCCTGCTCAGGCGTGTCAAATGTCCTAACGTAGTTACTGTGCATGATGTGGGACGGCTGCAGGATGGCCGCCCTTACCTGGTAATGGATTTCGCAGATCGCGGTACTCTCGCTGAAAGACTGAAAGATTCCGCTGGTAAAGCGAGCTATGTAAACCTGCTGGAAATGATAGATGCTCTGGCGGACGGTCTGGTCTCAGTTCATGCGGCAGACATCATTCATCGCGATATAAAACCTGCAAACATTCTGTTCCAGTCAATACGGTGGCGATCACCATCGATGCGGGGTAGCGCAGATGCCAGCAAAGAAAACGCGAGCTGGATAGACAAAGGAGAACGTCTGCTTATCGGGGATTTGGGAATTGCCAAAGATCTGCTGGCAGTTAGTGAACATACGGTGGTAGCGGGTACACCTTTGTACAAAGCCCCGGAACAGGGAGAGGCGGGTAAGCTGGTAAGTCCGTCGGCTGACATATTTTCGGCCTCTGCTGTTTTGTTCAACCTTATAACCGGCGAGCGCCCGCCAGCATCCCATGCGCTGTCACAGGGGATAGAAAAAGCGCCGGAGCAATGGCAGGACTTCCTCAGCTGCGGTATGTCGCTCGATCCACAAAAAAGATTCTTGTCGGTCGATGACTGGCGTAAGGCAGCGCATCAGGTACTGATGGAAGATGAGACTGTTGCACCTGATGATGGGGTAACTGAAACCCAATATGTTGGCAATGAGTGTCCTTATAAAGGGCTGGCAGCGTATCAGTCTGATGATGCAAATCGCTTTTTCGGGCGAGAGCGGTTGGTTGAAGATCTGATGCAACGTATTCAGAAAGAGCAGGTATTGATCGTTGGTGGTCCTTCCGGAAGTGGCAAAAGCTCGGTGTTGAGAGCGGGATTGTTGCCCCGGATTGTCTCCGGCGGGTTGACTGGTTCTGAGACGTGGCAGACAGTCGTAATGACGCCGGGCCGCGATCCGTTAGCTGAACTATACCATCGGATAGTGCGCGCACTTTCATTGAAGTCACCCTCTATCTCGCTTGAACAATTGCTTTCGCGCCCGAGCCTGGCCCGTCAGCTGGTCTCAGATCTCGACTCTCAGCAATCGATAGTGTTGTTCATTGACCAGTTTGAAGAGATTTTCACTCTTACGGAAATTGATCAACAAACCCGGTTCATTGAGGCACTGGCAGCAATGGTTGACCCGGCGGATAGTCGGGTCAAATTAGTCGTCGCATTGCGTGCGGACTTCTATGACTCGTGCGCAAATCTTCCATGGCTGGCGCAGCGCATCTCTGAAAACCAGGTGCTCGTAGGGCCAATGAGTGAAGCAGAACTGCGCCGCGCAATCACGGAACCGGCGCGACAAAGTGGATTATTTTTAGAGAACGCACTGACACACGCAATTCTTGGTGAAGCAACGGATGAAGTAGGTGCTTTGCCACTTGTCGCGCACGCACTTGTAGAAACGTGGCAACGGCGAAGTGGAAAAAAACTAACGCTTGACGGTTTCAGGGAGGCGGGTGGTGTTGCTGGTGCGATCAGTCAGACTGCGGATGAGATATTTAAAGATCGCTTAAATGAAGCAGAGCAACAAACCTGCAGACGCCTCTTTCTTCGGCTGGTCACTTCCCGCCACGAAATGCCTGATACAAGAAGAATAGTAACGCTGGATGAGCTGGAACATGACTCTGAGGAGTCTACGTTAAAGCGTGTGGTTTCAGTGCTAACAGACGCAAGGTTGTTAACTGCAGATGCAAGCACGGTACAGATTACCCATGAAGCTTTACTGCGTACCTGGCCGCGATTGCGCGGTTGGATAGAAGAATCCAGGGATGATTTAAGGTTCCGCCAACGGATCTCACGTGCGGCTCGTGAATGGAACCTGGATGAGAAAAATCCGGACCTGCTATATAGGGGAACTCCGCTTACCGCGGCGCAGGAATGGGTCGAAAAAAATCCTGATCAACTCGATGAACACGAACGTAACTTTTTACAGAATTCTGAAGCCGCTCGGGCCAAAGCGCTGGCTCTGCAGCAGGCTGGTGAAAACAGAAACCGTAAACTGCGAAACGTGGCGATTGCTCTGCTTACAGTGTTTGCAATTGGTGCCAGTGCGGCATCGGTAGTTGCCTTTATCGCATTTCGCCAGTCAGTAAAAAATGAACAGATGGCGCGTGAGGCATCCGAAAAAGCCAATCAACAATTCGCTCGTGCGCTCGGTGCAGCGGCGCTCGGTCTGGTTGAGTCAGATCCGCTTCTGGCTTTGGCATTGGGAAATGAATCCGTATCGCGTGTCGGAAACGAGCTCGCAAGTTACGACGGGAGAGCGGCGATGCTGCGCTCCAGAGTAAAGTTAAATGAGATCGGACCATTTGTTAGTGGTAGTCCGATTCCTGCCGGGGATGCCCGCATACTTGCAGTTTCTGATGACGGCAGTGTCATTGCTACCGGGCGTCGCGATGGTTCAATTCAGCTTTATAGTGCAGAGTCACGCAGCACCCTTGGTGATGCCTTGCAAGGACATAGTGGAGGGATAGAGGGACTGGACTTTTCCAGTGATGGACAACGACTGGTTTCTGTAGATGGGCGTGGAGAAATGCGTATCTGGGATATCAGTAACAAACCGTCTGGAACAGTTGAGGTGGTCGCGAATGGCAGTGGCACGTTCTGGGCTGCCGAGTTTTCCCCTGATAACACGAGTATTGCTACCGCTGGTGAAGATGGCATGGTGCGCCTGTGGGACGTGCAGAATGGACAACAACTTGGTGAACCGCTGGCTGCACGACAAGGTAATTTCTCGTCCGTCGCTTTTGACCGAAGTGGTCGAATGTTGATAGCCGGGAATTCCGATGGTGAAATTTACTCAGTAGGTCCAAAGACACCCTCACCACTGTTTAAAACGATCACGTCGGTTCACAGCAGTGATGTATGGGAGCTTGAGTTCAATCAGGCTGGTGATATTTTTGCCACCGGGAGTAGCGATGGTACATCGCGGTTAATTAGCTATCCCGATGCTGTTAATGTAGGCGCAGCGTTTACCGGGCAGGGAAAAGTTCAGGGAATATCATTTACTCCGACTGATTCCATGCTGATAGGGGGAACTCCGGCTGGTGAAATCATGGTGTGGAGTGTGGAAGAAGAAAGACTTGTCGCGGTTTCTGCACGTGGTCATTCGCGGGCAGTCTTGCGGACCGATATTGATGCCTCCGGAAAACAGTTAACAACACTTGGCAATGATCAGCAGATTCGGATTTGGAAATTCTCTGACCAGCAGAACATGTCAGGCGATTATCGACTCGAAGGCGAAATGGCTAAGGCCAAAGGTGTGTCGATTAGCCCTGATGGTCGCTATCTGGCCGTTGGCGACAGTTTGGGAAGGGTGGGAATTTGGTTGTTGGATGTGCGCCAGGCACCTTTAATGTTGCAAAGGCATGAAAAGGGTGTCTGGGCGCTTGGATTCGATAAAAGCAGCAGTTATTTATTGAGTGCAGATCGGGACGGACAGATCAAGTTGCAACAGACAGCAGATGGCAAAGAGGTGCTGTCAATTTCTACTGACATCGGCTCGCTATGGTCAGCAGAAATTGCTCCTGATGGCGATTCGTTTTACGTGGCTGGCGACAATGAGGTTAGAAAGTACGATTTCCAGTCTGGCGAATTGTTGATGACATTCGCAAGTCAGTTGCCCGGTATTGTCAATGCGAATCTATCACCTTCAGGCAAGTATCTCGCTGTAAGCGGAAAGAACGGCCATGTGGAAGTGTTGAATTACGAAAGTGGAGACTTAGTGCACGATTTGATTGCCGGAGATGATGTTATCTGGAATCTGACTTTCAGCGCTGATGAACAATTACTTGCGACAACGTCCGCCGATGAAGTAGTGAAACTATGGCAATTAAAAACTGGTGAGGCGATTGGGAGTCTGACTGGACACTCGGGTGGTGTGACAGACGCTTTGTTCCTTCACGACAACACCACGCTTGTCAGTGTTGATCGCAGTGGTGCGCTGCACCTTTGGGATATTACAGGCAACCGTCCGTTAATGCCGCCGATTAAAGCTCATAGCGGTGCAAGCTGGCGGCTTGCCCTGCATCCGGATGGAGAAACATTTGTCTCGACCGGGGATGATGGCGTGATCCGACTCTGGGATTTGATGAACAGGGACAAAGCCTGCGAAATTACCAGCGGTGTATTCGATGAGCTTTATCGTCGCCAGTACCTGGGTCAAAATCAGCAGGCTGTTGCCTGTGAGGCTTTGCCCTGACTGACGTACGCATAGCCAGTTTGATATATGTGTTGCCGGTAGCGTTTTGCCATATGAGACCGTAAAACACCTCGCACCGTTTGCTCTACGAAGTGGTAAATCTGTATCGGGAATTTACGCAGAGAAGTATGCGTATCGAGCTGCTCGGTTTGGCCGCCGCACCAAGTCTCACATTTAAAATGCGGTGGTGGTCTTGTGGCGTAACCTCCGGGTATGTCAAAAACCACTAACACAGGAGTTAAGTCTTTCATTGCTATATATACTGCAAAGAAAGACGTAACCCTGTAGCCCGTGATTCGATTGCTATGTTCCCGGCGCAAGACACGTGAGGAGTAGTTGAATAAGCAACGGGTATGGAGTAACTTCTAAGGCTGACCTAACTTCCTGACCTCGGTAGCTTGCCAGCCTTTGTCACTCTGAGTCTGGAGATACTCTACCTGTTCGCCTTCGGCCAGTGTTTTATATCCCTCCCCCTCTATCGAACGAAAGTGCACGAATACATCTTCTCCGTCGTCGTTTATAATAAAACCGAAGCCTTTAGCGTTATCAAACCACTTTACAGTGCCAACTGATTTATCCATCGTAAAAAACCTTCATTGCGCTTGAGCAGACGCTAGCAGCTGACTCTGTATAACCAGATATTCGCTGCAAATATGTATGCCGCGCTTGTTACCCATAAGTAAAAATTATGTTTTATTTCATCTACACTGATCAGTGATGCAGTGTTTGAAAAAAACTCTCATGAACATAAACACGGTAACCTAAAATTTTATTCCCCCAAAAAATGGAATTTCCGATTACCATTCTCACCCTCATATTTTAGTTCCCATGTAGCCAGTAAGGTTATTCATCAGAAGTTCAGCTGTAAAAAAAAGACATCCCACCCTTTACCCTGCATTCATTTGCGGTATTTTTCCTTTGCTGACCTGCCTGGAAAGTGCCTGGTGCTGCGAGGCTATGACAAATAAAATTTGTCGGTTCGATTTACCATGTGGCTATTACATGATGACCGGCATCAGGCTATTAATATTGGCGACTAAAGAACGTTAACATTGGCAGTAGGTGTTTGGATCTGTAGGGGAGTTTTTTCTGGCGATGTCAAGCGTACTGTCTGATGGCTAATCGCTATAATTTAGACGTCATCATGTTGTGCGAAATAGTGGATTAAAGTGAGGTGCGGTGTTCCACTATGAGTTGTTAAGTGAAAGGTCCTTTCTTCTGAGGTTGCAGTGGAAAACCTGACCCCGGCTAGCTGTTGTCAACCAAACAGGAGGTTTTGCGTTGTATTGGGTATGACTATCTATTTTCAGGCGAATCAAGCATTTAACAGGAGAAACTGCCCATGAACAATCGACAGTGTGTTCTGGTACGGTTAAAAATACGAATTCCCGGATTATGTGCAGTTAGCAGCCTCTTAGCAGCAAATGATTGTACAGACCAGTACTGCCAACAATGACAATACTGAAGTGTCATGAATCTCATTTTCACGCCATAATCTAGATTCCGCGATGCAAAATACAGATCTGGAGCAAGGCTTCAATTTGACCGACATTTTTTCTACCGACTTAGAGCCGGATGAAACTGTATTGCGAACAATGGATGGCTTTCTTGCATCTGTTGAAAAGCGCGCCTACGTTATTGCACTGGCGGCTTGTCGTGATGAGCAAGTCGCTTTGGATATTGTGCAAGACAGCATGTTTAGTATGGTTAAAAGTTACGCGAATAAGCCGGCCGCGCAATGGCCGCCATTATTTTTTAAAATACTGAACAATAGAATTACTGATCAACACCGAAAACGTGGCTTTGGCAGGCTGGCACAGTGGTTTGGTAATGAAAATGCGGAAGACGAACCAGTAGTCGATGTGGTTGACCAATTGGAGTCTAATGAGATAAGCCCTGACTCTATAGCCGATTCGAGTGAGCTAAGTTACGCAATGGAGCGGGCTTTAAGCCGACTTTCATTTAAACAGCAACAAGCTTTGGTTCTGCGCTTATGGCAAGGGCTCAGCAGTAAAGAGACAGCGACTGCGATGGGTATATCCGAAGGTTCGGTGAAAACTCATTTATCAAGAGCAGTTCATGAGATGCGTGAGCAATTGCAAGAGTACCGATCATAATGGATAGCGAATCTAACAATAATGTTTCCACAGATGATAGCTTGACTCGCAACGAACAGCTGTTTAAGAAATCATTACATGAACATCTGGATTCACAAGTCGAGAACCTGAACTATACGGTTTCCAGTAAGCTAAGTGCCGCGAGACATCGAGCGCTTTCGGGTGACAGTAGTAGCCTTTCCAATAAAGGTACCCAAAATGATTGGCTTAACTGGACCAACGCAGCTGGTGGTGTTTTAGTACTGGGTGTTGCTGTCTTTGGTGGTCTGCAGTTTTATTCTTCTGGTACTTCGCTTTCGACTGACCCGGCTGACCGAATAGCCCAACAAGTATTGATGGAGGATCTGAATTTGCTTAGTTCCAGTGATGATATTGAATTCTATCAATCGGTCGAGTTTCTTGAATGGATGGAGACCTATTCCGGGTAATTATGTTTAAGTCGAGTTTACTTATTATGGCTTTAATTTTTATAGACAATTTAGAGGCGAACGAAGAAGAAGCATTTGATTTGGACTTTCTTGAGTGGTTGGGTGAAACAGCTGAAATAGAAGAAATAGGTGTAGATATCGATGAACTCCTGAAACAACAGGAGCAAAGTGAAGAACAGAAGACCGAGGGAGGCTTGAAATGATCAAACAAATCGTGATTGCGTTATCATTTGTGATTTTCGCGTCAAGCTCGGCCTATGCATCCCCCCTTTGGAGCGAATTGTCTGCTGAGCAGCAGTTGAAATTGCAGCCACTGCAAACCAGTTGGGATGAACTGAGTGATTCACGCAGGAAAAATATAGTTGCAGGTCTAACACGTTGGAACAGTCTGGATGATGCAGAAAAACAACGTACTAAAAGGCAATTCACTAGATTTCAAGCTCTGGATGATAAGGGGCGTGAAGACTTGAGGCGGCAATTCAAGCGGTTTCAAGAGTTAGATGATTCAAGAAAGCAGCAACTAAGAGAGCTGTACAAAGAGTTTAAAAATAGACCAAAGAGTGAACGCGACGAGCTGCGAGAGAAATTTAATCAGGATCGCAAGTCGAATGATAGCCAAACGAAAAATAGCAATAACTCCGATAATAATTCGTCGCGATCCGGTTCTAATGGCAACGGTAGCGATAAACAAAACAATCAGAGTGACAATGATCGAAATAACTCCGGGCGTGGTGGCAATTCCCGAAAGTAACCAAGCCTGAGTTGCTAAGTTAAGCATTGGAACCTCAGCTACGCTGTACATTCCTACAAAAAATATCGTCGCCCCGGGCAATCTATTCTAATTAGAGATATTTTCAGGTATCCGCTATACCCCACTGAGTGCAGGGTGGACAATCAAGGCTACGGCCAAAATATTTGTTAACTAAATCAAATAATCGACGTGTTTGATTGCCGTAGGTAAGTGAATAGCTATTTATTGTCAACCGTTTTTATCTTCTTGCGTTGTTCTATCAAGAACAAAATATATTCCTATTTAGCGAGAAAATTAAAATGAACAGCCTGGAAAAAACTTCCTTATTTTTAGTACTTTTAAGTGGACTAACTGCTTGCAGTAGTTCTGATGATACCGACACTGATTTGGGTTCAACCGGAGACAATAGCGTTAACGACGTTCTGCTAAATATAGATACGTTGGTGGACGATAACGGTAACCCCAATACCACAATTGATGGCGTTAACAATTCTAGAGGAAACAATAATCGTTCTCCACAGGGTATCCCTGATAATGGCAACGACCGGCGCAACAATGCTCGCAACCAAAGAGGGCGGACTGCAAATGAACGTGATTTCTTTCTAAATGATATAGAGATCCGTACCTACGATGGCACTGAAAACAATCAAAATTCTATTGATTGGGGCTCTTCTTTCTCTCACTTGCAAAGAATTGGTGAAGCCAACTATAGCGATGGTATCTCCAGTATGATCTACACTGACAGAGCTGGTGCGCGCGAGATCAGCAACACCATTGTTAATCAGGATGCAGGTGAAAATATACCTAATGCGTTCGGCGCCAGCGACTTCAGTTGGCAATGGGGTCAATTTTTAGATCATGATATTGATCTGACAGACGGTAGTGCAGATGAACCACAAAATATTCCAGTGCCCACTGGTGACCGGTTCTTTGACCCAGCTGGTACTGGAATAGCAGTAATACCATTTAATCGTGCGCTCTTCGATCCGAACACAGGCACGGATACCACCAATGTACGTGAGCAGGAGAACGAAATAACAAGCTGGATTGATGGTTCT
>CAZYRP010000170.1:0-9974 GCA_964649465.1 uncultured Granulosicoccaceae bacterium
CAGCACCTGTCGGCTGACGCCATACTGGAGCAAGTCAACCAGGATACCACCACAACCAATGTCTCTAAGGCAACGGTATACAACACGCTAAAGCTCTTTGTGCGAGAAGGCATCCTGCGAGAGGTGGCAATAGATCCCCAAAGAATACTCTTCGACACCAACACCCACGGCCACCACCATGTTTTAAATATTGAAACCGGCCAAATCAGAGATATCGAACCTTTGCATATAGATGCTGCAAAGATAACCGGGCTTTACGTTAACGAAAACATAGATAGCATTGATCTGGTCATTAAGGTCAGAAACACAAGCGACGACTGAAACCACATCACCATAGATCCGAAGCTATCGATTCACAAAACGATTGCGGCAAAGTCAATTGGTGACAATAGCGCTCATGATCAACCCCTATTTTGAAAGTATCCAGATTGATAACAGACTGCGCACCGGAACGCCTGGAAATATCTTCAGAGTCACCATGATTTTTCCCACGCTTTGATTTAAAAATCGAAAGCGATATCTCATCAAGCTCAAATACAAGCCACTGCATTGCTGCAACTCTGGTCATTTTATAATCACTACGTGCATATACACGCGATGACTCACCACATTGCAGCCAGATAGATTCTCCGGTTTCTGCCAAATGGGTTTTTTTATCTGTTGGCAACATCATCGAAGCTTTTAAACTATCACCGCATGGCAGTAGCGGTGTGTAGGCATCAAGCTCCGCTTTAATACGATCACACTCAAAAATTCTTCCAGCGTGAAGAATCTCCTGCACTTGAAACTGCACGGTCAGATTGTCTTCAAAGCACAACACCATATGCTCACCGAGTTGTACTCGACGTTGTTGCATGTGTGTGATTGCTTTTTTTCGGAAGGAACTACGGATGCGAGAGTAGTGCTCCAGAGGATACAAATCGTTAACTGTTAACGGACCATGCATCACTGCGTTGTCATCGCTGAATCTTAATCTTCCAAGTCATCGAGTGCTTTCTGGAACCTGCCAGCATGGGCGTGCTCAGCCTTCGCAAGTATCTCAAACCAGTCAGCAATCTCATTGTGCCCCTCGTCACGGGCTTCTTTAGCCATGGCAGGGTACATTTCAGTAAACTCTTTTGTCTCACCAGCAATGGCCGACTTTAAATTTGCCGCTGTCCCGCCAAACGGCAAGCCTGTCGCCGGATCTCCACACTCTTCAAGATACTCGAGAATTCCGTGTGCATGGCCAGTCTCGCTTTCTGCAGTAGACCGGAATACTGCGGCAATTTCGTTGTGTCCTTCAACATCCGCTTTCGCAGCAAAATAGCGGTATCTGCGATTAGCTTCAGACTCGACCCGGAATGCCTCTTTTAGATGACTCTCCGTTTTACTACCTTTAAGTGCCATATGCTGTCTCAAGGATTCCAAGTTTGTTTAAAAATAAATCTGTCTAGATAAAACTTAATTCCAGACCAACGAATTGTACTACACCACCCCAACAACTCCGCCATGAAACTCCACTAGTATGTAGTATGGCCAATTTGTGAACATTAAAAATTGCAATAAATTCCTCACTGGCATTCACACCTATTTTTCCTAAAGAATTTTTCCAGTATGCCGATATCCAGTTCCGTTATTCATAGTCAACACCGGAACAGCAATGAGAATTGACAACGAGTTCGAATACAAAGCAGCCAAAGCCGTGTTTCAAAAATATCGCTTTCAGCCCAACAGATCAAAACGCCACCCGCTGCAGGAAAGTATGCAGGTGCTGGCAAATGCTGTGCAAAACTACGAAAGCGCAACAAGCAAAAATTCAACCACTGTAAAAACCAAAGCCGCTTAGAGGGGTGGTGTTAGTTCACAATCGAATACGGTAGGTGACCGCGCGCCAGATCGGGCAATTCTCCGCTAAGACCCATCGCTGCTCGCATGCATGTTTTGTTTAGCGGTTCGATCTTATCAGTCAGGCTGAGCGCCCCCGTTCTCAGCAACTTTAAAACATCGCCCTGTACGCCTGACTCTGGTTGGAATGCTTGGTGTATACCGTCAAGCATTCTTATCATTAATTCGTTCGCGGGTTTGCGCCATCTTTCATAGCGTCGCAGATGCCGGAAATCTCCTACTGATCTGCCTTGTGCTGAACCATCCACCACACATTGAAGTAGCGCGGCCGCATCAAGCATACCGAGGTTAACTCCCTGGCCTGCTAACGGATGCACAGCATGTGCTGCATCGCCAACCAGCGCAAAACCGGGCTTTACGTATTGGTCGGCATGGCTCCACTGCAAGGGAAAGCTGCCAGTCTTCTCAATGCAGAGTAGCTTGCCGAGTCGATCTGGGAAGGCATTTTCAAAAGCAGATATTAAAGCGCCTTCTTCAAGTGCCACCAATTCTGTTATGCGATCAGCGGTGTGATACCAGACCAATGATGCACGATTGCCGACGAGCGGCAGAAACGCTTGCGGGCCAGTGTCGGTGAAGCGCTGCCAGGTGATATCCTGCTGCGGCAGTTCGGTCCGCACAGTTGCTACCATAGCGTGCTGATTATAACTCTCGCCACTTGTGTCTATCCCCTGCAGCGACCTTACAACAGATTGTGCGCCATCAGCCGCAATCAATAGCCCAGTCGCTATTGTCTCTCCATCATCAAGCGTAAGTGACGCACGTTCTTCAGTTGACTCCAGGGCAACAACACGACCCGGACATCGCACACTGACATTACTGAGAGTAGATAGTTGCTGCCACAAAGCATCTTGAATGAGGCTGTTCTCGACGATAAAACCGAGTTGACTATGACCTATACGGGAACTGTCAAAAGAGGTCTTTGCAGCACTGGCATTATCCCATACGTGCATTCTGCGATAGGGGCAGACTCGCGAGTCCTCCATGAACTGCCAGGCGCCCACCGCCTTAAACATTTGCAGACTGGCATGACTGATTGCGGACACACGAATGTCATGTGAGTCGCTGCTATATCCTTGCGGTGGGCGTTGCTCGATGACTGTGACACCCAGGTCGCAGCGGGCCATGGCGAGGGCAGTCAGCGCACCCACCATACCGCCACCGACAATAATTACGTCTTCTGTTACTCCATGCTGAGAGTTTTGCGCTGCCATTTTTCGCCATCAAAAAATACTTCAACTGTTGGCCAGAAATTATACTCCGGCTGAACGCTGACAACTGACCGGTAGCCATTCATTGCGATAACCGTCAAGTTTACCGGCTCGGTCGGATCTTTGAGGGAAATTTCATTCACAAATTCAACGATAGACTGAACCGGCACACCTTCAACTTCTGTGACAAATCGATTGCGATACAACCTGTCCTGCACCGACGGTGAGCCCTGTAGCGTGGCACTGATGAAAACACCGGGAGTGAAATTAGCGCGCTGATAACCAAGCTCAAAGTGCGGCTCCTGCATCAGTGATCCCGCCCACTGAACTACTTTTCTGGTACCTGCACTATCGAATTCAATTGTTGGCACTTCAACATTGATCACCTCGCCATCGCGCAGCAGGGTGACCATGACTTTGTCCTTCTGAAACCGCGCTTCAAGGTCACGGAAATTTGCAGCAATAGCACCGTCAACTTCAAGCAGTACGTCACCCACCACCAAAGTACCATCAATTTGACCCACCGATTGAGTAACCGTCATAACGCGCCGATGCACAGCACCCGCAGCAGCTATCTTTGCAATCCACTCATGCGGTAGTCCACGCTCCCTGGCAATTTCCAACGAACTGTATTCAAATCTGGCAGGTGCAATATAGTAAGGATCTTCAGCAATATATTGCTGTATGACATCACGCACTACAGAAGATGGCATGGCCCACTCCCCTTCACGCATCTCATCACCATCCTGATAGGCAAAACTTTGCCAAACAGCTTGCACGACTCCATCGGTGTCGAGTAACACTCCACCGAGAGTTGGTCCGCCGAGAGTCACATTTAATACGTCAATGGGTACTTGTTGAAAGCGCGATAGTTGCGGCGTGTTGAAATACAAAGTGACCTCACTGAGATTAGCCGCCTTCTGCTTTCTAATGGTGCCATCGCTGCGATACCCGACCATCTCCAAAGGATCTTCAATTGACGGAAACTCTTCAGCCAGCGGCAGGGTATTTATTTCAATATCGCCGAGCAATGCCGGGTCGTACTGCAACAGTGCAATGTTATGCAACGGGTGAAGATATACAACTTTACCTGGCACTTTATACGTAGAGAAAAATGTGATCTCAAGATCTCCAATCTCGACAGGCACTGTATTTCGATCCGTCACAATCAATCCACGCTCAGAATCAACCACCAATCCAACGCCGCTAAAACTTGTGGCATGTACATTATCTACTGCGTAGGGGATATCAAACGACAGTCTGACCAATGAGGGTGCGGCGCGCTGTATCACTTCATCTTGATAGCCGGGCAACACCACATCACTCAAAGCGTCAGGAACCTCCGCACTGGAAGACAAGGCAATTTCACTGCAATCCCAGAATTTGACGTTGTCACGTTGATCGCAGGAACGCGCACCAAACCACTTTGCGTTGACCTTAACAACACCAATAGATGAGGTGTACTCACGCCCCGGTACAACGTAGCGCAATCGCCAGTCCTGCTCTTCACCGGAAGCCGGAACGTTAGACAGTAAGTCATCTACAGTCTCAACAGCATTGCCATTCACACTGACAATCAATGCCCCTCGCGGCACGCCGCCCCTTGAGAATTCATAACCCGACTTCGCCACCACCACACCGGCCTGTGGCAAATTCATTCCACGTGCGCGTTGAATCGACACGTTATGTAAGACAGAGTCACCCAGCTCGATCAGCGACCCAGGTTGCAAGGCTTCAAGATCCTGCACTTCCAGTTCAAGGTTAACCGTAGCACCGCGCCGGACAACGTCAAAAGACAACACCTCACCAACCGATCCATCGAGTAGCTCTGCAAGCTTTACAAAATCACTCAAAGGCTCCGAGTTAACTGCCAACAACACATCGCCCTCTTCCAGGACGCCTGCCGCAACACCACCCGGCAACACCTGCCTGACCAGCAACATGCCATTACTTGCGGGAAAGCGCTCCTGCATATCAGTGATGGTTTTCTCATCAAGACCCAACCTGCTAACAAGCCGATAAGGTCGTTGCTCAAAGACCGTTTGTACGGTACCGCGCGCCACAGGCTCTTCGGCCTGCAGTTTCTCCAGGGCGTAGACAATACGATCCAGTGGTAGAAAAAAACTACTGGCAGTGCTGCTGTTAGCCGCCGCATTCAACGCGATCACCTCACCTTTCTGATTAAGCACCGGCGAACCCGATGACCCGCCAGAGGTTGACGACGCCGCCTGAAGGTAAAAAGTATTAAAATCGTTGTGGCCATAGCGGCCATAGTTTGGTGCACGTCGATCTACACGGGCAATGGTTCCAGCAAGTATAGAAAGCTGCTCACCGCCATCACTGCCAATTACCCTTATATCTGTCCCGACTTTAGCAGCCGACGGGCTCAAGCTTAATGACTTGGGCGAGTTGCGTTTTAGATCATCCGGGTTGTAGCGCAAAAACCCAAAATCATGCACCGGATCGCGATACAGAGGCACCACATCAACCCGCTCCAGATTCTGAAATGTTGCTGTCATACTGATCGGTCCACTGCCAACCACATGACGATTTGTCAGAATAATGCCACGCTCCGCATCGACCACAAAGCCAGTTGCCGAACTGACTCCCTGATTGGCTTCTACAAAATCACGTACATACGAAATCTGCAATGAGACTACCTGCGGGGCAGTTCGCGCTACTACATCAGCCCACAACGCATTGCCGTCTTGCGCGTGGCTCAATCTCGAAGAGATCAATATCAGCAGTGCCAGAATTAATTTTGAAACAATATGCAATGATTTGTACCGGTTAGTTTGCGGGCGCGACCCAGTCAGTGGCAGCTAAACAGTAGCCGAATATTGACTGATTGGCTCAATTTTTCCATCTTAATTACGAGGCTTGAAAACAAATACCCCAATGACAGGGATTGTAGATCCTGGTAGCCAGACAGTTCCTCACCCGTGCAACTTGGGATAGGATTATAGTTTGGATTGACCGCTGTCGTGACAGTGGACTCGTTACGACAGATTTAATTCCACAAGAAATTCCATCAAGATTTGATCCAGCCACAACCCGTGAACGCAATATGAGTGATCAAACCAAGCCACCTATCGAATACCCTCACAATGGGGATCACAGTAGTGAATGGTCGATAGACTGGCTGCGCCAGACGTCACCCTACATTAACACCCATCGCGGCAAAACTTTCGTTGTATGGTTCGGCGGCGATATGTTCGAATCCCAAAGCTTTAGTACCCTGGTGCACGATCTCACTCTGCTGTCCCATCTGGGTGTCAAACTGGTCATTGTCCATGGTGTGCGCGCGCAAATTGACGCCGAGCTGTTGCGCCGCAATATCCAACCGACACTAGAAAAAATTGCCAACCCGACAGCCACAAAATTACAGGCGGCAGGTGCACAATCTACAATGCGCGTCACCGACGCAGACGCTCTCAAAGTGATTCAATCCACCATAGCTGTTCTGCGCTGCAAACTCGAATCAGCCTTCTCAGCAGGTCTACCCGACTCACCAATGTCTGGCGCACAAATCAGCATAGCTTCAGGTAACTTTATTGTCGCCAAGCCTTTCGGGATAAGAGAAGGCATAGACTTTCAACACACCGGTGAAGTGCGAAAGATACGCAAGCAAAGCATCACTGCTCTTTTAGACGCCGGCATGGTTGTACTGCTATCACCAATAGCTTACTCGCGAACCGGTGAATTGTTTAACTTATTGTCAGAGGATGTTGCTATGCATACAGCTATTGCACTGGGTGCTGACAAACTCATGTACCTGCATCAACACGGAAGTTGCATTGACAGTTCAATTCGCGAAGTTTCATCAGCCACCTTTCCTTCCGACCTTATAGACCCAACCACAATCGACGCAGGGGCAAACACCACAGAGTTGCAATCACTTCAGAAGGCAATTGAAAGCTCGTTTAAAGCCTGCCTCAACGGAGTAGAACGTAGCCACATAGTAGATGCTAAACAACAAGACGCTTTACTACGGGAGCTGTTCACTCGTGACGGCAGTGGTTTACTTATCGATAGCGGTGACTACGACACCATCCGCGAGGCAGACACAAATAATGTGAGCAGTATTATGGAACTCATCACTCCTCACATCGAGGATGGCACACTACTGCAACGCAGTGCGCAGGATCTTGAGCGTGAAATTCAAAATTTCTACATCATAGAGCGTGAGGGCAGCGTCATATGCTGCGCAAGTCTCGACAACTATGGTGACACCGCTGAGCTAGCCTGTCTGGCGGTGCATCCTGATTTTAGAGATAGCGGCAAAGCCTCAGACATGCTTCACTACCTGCTTAAACTTGCTGGACAACAGAAATGTAAAACCGTATTTGTATTAAGCACCAGAAGTGGCGATTGGTTTATAGAACAAGGTTTTAAAGAAAATTCAAATGCGTCCATTCCGAATGCACGCAGAACCGCTAATCAACGCGGCTCAAAGGTATACACAAAAGATATCAAACCTTAGCCTACACTCTGCCATTGCAGCTTGTGGAAATAGAATTGCCTACCAGTTTGTCTCATCATCGACATAGTCCCGCAAGGCACGCAAACGATCCAGTGGATTATCCATCGATATCATCTCGTGGCGCTTCTCGGATATCATCGGCAACAGCTCTACCAAACGGCCCCCTACCCATACGGCATCGGTCAAATCCGCCTCGGTGTAGTCAAAAAGAGGCCCCAAACTGTCAAGCGCAGGTTGCAACAACTCAGCAAGGCCCTGAAACTCCGCAGGGATAGGTGTTTTCTTTTCAAGTGGCAACATCTCAACGTCACCAATTAGCAACCCAGTTTTAGAATTCTCAGTGCTGACAGTTCGAAAGTTCTGCACTCCCTCCGTCACAATTTGCAGCAGGCCGCTTTCATCTGTGTCCCAGTCAACGATTTTGATCAAGGTCCCATAAGGATATATGCGTGCAGGTGGTCCCACCTCTCGGCCATCAGAAATCAAACAAACACCAAACCCGGAATTACTCTTAAGACAGTCTTTAACCATTGTCAGGTAGCGAGGTTCGAAAATCCTCAAAGGCAATCGTCCACCAGGCATAACAATGCTCGACAAAGCAAATAGCGGCAACTCTGTCACAATGTGTTTAGTTGGTGTGGATGATGAATTGTCAAAACTGCCTCTGTCCGTCGCTACGCTTGCCATTTGACATCTTACACAAAGATTGCGTCTCACCCACTATTTGGCTCGACTATGCAAAAAAACGGGCCCATAAGGACCCGTTTAACACATTGATACTACTGTAAGCTAGCGGCCGCTTAACGAGGAAACAGTACAACCTCTACTCGACGGTTCTGCTCTCGACCCTCGGCTGAATCGTTGTTGGCTATCGGACTGAATTCGCCGTATCCAACTGCAGATAGCCGACTGGCGTCCACACCGTTTTCACTCATAAACCGAACAGCAGAGGCAGCACGCGCCACACTCAGCTCCCAGTTGCTTTTGAAAGTGCGAGCCAGCACAGGGCCAATTGGTACATTATCGGTATGGCCTTCAACGCGAATATCGTAATCCTGGTAACCCGATATGTTTGTTCCAACCGTAGACAACACCTGTCCACCTGCAGAACTCAGCTTGGAACTACCGGTACCAAACAAGCTTCCACTAGCAACTCGAATACCGATCGAACTATCACCCCGTACCGCAACTGATGCATTGGTTACACCTGCCGCACGCAAGTCTGCACTTACATTTGCTGCAATATCTTCCGCCCGTTGCCTTTCAGCAAAAAGAGCATCCTCTGCCGAAATTCGGCTTGATGTCTGCTGTTCAATCTGAGATTGAGCAGATGCAAGAGCCACCTCTGCATTATTCAACAGATTTCGCAGATCATTGAGTTCCGCCTGGGCACTTTCACGTGATGAAGTTATCGCTGCTAGCTGTTCATTTAAAGATGCCAACTGAGCTTCGTTGTTTGATACTTCACTTTTTAGCAATTGCGATTGCTGACCATTGGCATCTCGAGCTTCTATAGCTTCGGCAAGCTCTGCCATCAGTCCGGTCTTTTCATCGTCAAGACCTGCAATCTGTGCCTTAAGAGCCTCAGCATCCTCAGCCGAAGCAGCTGCAGCGCCTTTTTCTGCTTCCAGTTTTGCAACCAGATCATCTCGCTCCACAACCAGGGCATCACGCTCCGAAAGCATACTGTCGGCTGACGCTTTGGCATCGGCAAGCATAGATTCCAAACCATCTTTGTCTTCTGTTATGGCCATCTTCTCACCATTAAGACCATCGATTGTGGCTTGAAGTCCGCTCAGGTCTTCGTTTAGCCGGGCTTCAGTCTCAGACATCTCAGCCATAAGGCTATCGCGCTCACTGGTAAGAGAGTCACGCGCTAATGTCATTTCAGACAACTGCAGTTCTAATTCAGATACTTTGCCCTCTAAATCGGATGCAGTGGTTTTTGCACCATCTACATCAACCATCAATTCTGATAGGTTCTGTTGCAACTTATTGCGCTGCGATGCCAGTGCAGACAGACTTTCAGTTGACTCAGCATTAGCTTTCTCAAGCTCACTGCGCTCAAGCGTCAAGGTTTCGATTTGACCATTCAGGTTATCAATCTGGCCTTCAAGACCGGCAATCTTTTCACCGTTTTCGCTTCTTAGTGCATCCAATGAGCCGTTCAGCCCATCACGTTCAGTTGTCAGTGAAGCAAGCTGAGATTCAAAACCGGACACCTCTGAAGCGCTATCGGCTTCCAATGTTTCGTAGGCGGCGTTTAGATCACCAATTCGCCCCATCAGCTCATCGCGTTTGGCGGTAAGCTCAGCTACATTGCCATCCAGATCGGTCACCTGCGTTTCAAGCGCACCAATTTTTTCCAGCTGCGCCGCCTGCTCTGTATTTAG
>CAZYRP010000170.1:10074-11920 GCA_964649465.1 uncultured Granulosicoccaceae bacterium
TGTTCAATTCATCCTCAAGCGATGTCTTCTGTGCAAGCAATGCATCGCGAGCTGCAGTTAAATCTGTAACCTCAGCATTAAGCGTCTCAACTTGTGTTTCAAGACCTGTTATTTGCTCTGCTGATTGCTCTTTAGTTGTTGTCAGCTCTCCATCTATTGAAGACAACTTACCTTCGAGTTCAGTACGCTCATTACTTAAATAATCAACCTGATTTGTAAGTGCAGTTACCTGAGTATTCAGCTCGTTATTTTCAGCTTCAGCGCCAGACTTAAATGTATCCATCTCAGCAGTGAGAGAATCTTTCTCTACAGTAAGTGCCGCCAGATCGGTTTCGAGCGTGACAACTTTCTCGTTCAAACCTTCGATCTCGGCTTTTCTGGCTGCTATCTCTGCATCAAGCACTTCCCTCTCACTAACAAGGTCTTCCGCTTGCTGAGTAAGCTCTGCATTCTTACCGGTTAGATCTTCGTTTGAAGCCTTAAAGCCTTGAATCTGACCCGCTATATTAGACAACTCGGTTTCAAGGCCACCGATCTTTGCATCCGAAGATGCCTGCAATCCAACAAACGACTGATTAAGTTTGTTGTAGGCAGCCAAACCTTCCGAGTTACTCAGGCTGTCGACCTCAGCAGTCAGTTGATCACGCTCGGTAGTTATACCGTCAAGTTTGGCCAGCAACTCATCACGTTCGGCAGTGACAGTTGCATGCTCTGACAACACACTGCTGGCACGACCATCTATATCATCAACACGAACCTGCAGTGCATCGCGAGCCGCTGCAAGTTCGGCAATCTCAGCTTCAAGGCCCGCAGTAGCGTCAGTGCCTTGCTGACTCTTGGCGCGCAATGCCGATATTTCGTCAACGGCAGAGGCTTTCACAGCTTCAAGTTCTGCAATTGCCGCAGCTTGCTCATCAATTTTGGTTTGCAGAGCTGCAGCGTCAGTGGCAGTAGCCTGCAAATCTGCCTGCTTTGTCTCGAGGTCGCTATTGGACGCCTGCAACGATGAAACTGATTCTTTGAGAGTGGTGATCTCTGCTTGATAGCCGGAAATTTCAGCTTTAGTAGAATCAAGATCTTCCTGTACCACCTTAAGTGAAGACTCCGACTGGCTCAGACGCTTGATCTCAGCATTCTGATCGCAGCCCTTCATGCCCACACCCAGCGCCATAAAACCGATTAGCGCAGCAGCACCGTACTTCACTGATTTTCGGGTATTTACATCGTCTGGCAACAGATGCCGATCCCGGATGTCTTCATTGTAGACAGCGTGTCCGTCACGTTGCCTGTTATTGTCGCGGTTATCAGCCATGAAAAGCTCCCCTATTCGTATGATTCTATTATGTCCGGCACGTCATGAATTCAGAGAATCTGAAGACCTGATACCCATACCTGACCACTTCGCCCATTATAACTCATTGTCCTGTCGCCCCATAAGACTGAAGTCAATTTTGGTTAAAACCGAGCCAGTACAACTACTTGGGCAGCACCCGCCGAATACGGAACTTTTGCCCAGATCCACGACATAAGGGATATTTCAGCAATAATTCACCAAGCTTTTCCCTCAGCTCAGCAGCGCTGCCCTCAGCCGGAAGAAAAGCACCGACACAGTTTCCATAGCTCGGAAGAGTCAGACCAAAACGATGATCCGGCGCGTCCGCAATGGCATCTAAATAGGCCGCGCCGCTGCTGCGAAGTTGAGCAGGGTCTTCAAAGTTAATAATCAAAGTGCCATCTTTGTTCAGCAGTTTGCGCAATTGCCTGAACCAGCTCGAGCTTGCCTTTTTAACCCGCACCGGCTCGCCATCGAGCTCTGTAAACAGATCCTCTATCACAACATCAAATC
>CAZYRP010000171.1:0-11917 GCA_964649465.1 uncultured Granulosicoccaceae bacterium
CCCACAATTAATGCTTTATGGGTAGTGTTAAAAGAATACTCAGGTAAACCCAGCCCGACCGTATTTTTCACTTAGATATCCCATTGAGGATAACCATAGAGGCAGCTGGCTTATTGTTTGGTTGTTTTAAGCGGACTGCGAGTATTTTTCGACCACGTAGCTTTGAACTATGTCCTGAAACTCTGCGGCTATGTTGTCGCCTTTTAAAGTCACTGTTTTTTCACCGTCAACGTAGACTGGTGCAACCGGGCGCTCACCGGTGCCTGGCAGGCTTATGCCAACATTGGCGTGCTTGCTCTCACCCGGGCCATTAACAACACAGCCCATGACCGCAACTGTCATGTTCTCTACACCGGCAAACCTGATTTTCCATTCAGGCATTGCGTCACGCAGTTGTGTTTGTATGTCCTCCGCAAGTTGTTGAAATACAGTACTGGTTGTACGACCACAGCCAGGGCAGGCGGTTACCATTGGCGTGAAAGATCGCAAGCCCATAGTTTGCAAAATTTCCTGCGCCACAATGACTTCACGGGTTCTGTCACCACCGGGTTCAGGAGTTAAAGAAATTCTTATTGTGTCGCCGATGCCCTGCTGCAATAGCACGCCAAGTGCGGCCGTTGAAGCCACAATCCCTTTGCTGCCCATGCCTGCTTCTGTCAAACCCAGGTGAAGTGCGTAGTTGCACGACTCACTAAGCTGTGTGTACACACTGATCAAATCCTGTACGCGACTCATCTTGCAACTGACAATAATTTTGTCTGCTGCAAGGCCAATGTCTTCTGCCTGCCTGGCACTCTCCAGTGCCGAGCGTATTACCGCGTTTCTGTAGAGTTCGGTCAGCTCAAGTGGATTTTCGGCTGCGGCGTTTTCGTCGAGCATTGCCGCAAGCAGCTCCTGATCTAAACTGCCCCAGTTGGCACCAATGCGAACCGGTTTGTCGAGTTTGGCAGCGGTTTCAATCATTGAAGCAAACTGGTGGTCGCGCTTGTTGCCACGGCCAACATTGCCCGGGTTTATGCGGAACTTGGCCAGCGCCTCGGCACATGCCGGGTGATCAGCCAATAGTTTATGACCGTTAAAATGAAAATCGCCTACCAGTGGCACATCGCAATCGAGCTTTGCCAGCCGATCGCGAATTTCCGGCACTGCCGCCGCTGATTCGTTGTTATTGACGGTGATTCGCACCAGCTCTGATCCGGCGCGCGCCAGTTCGGCAATCTGGATACTGGTGCGAACGGTGTCTGCGGTGTCGGTGTTGGTCATTGACTGGACCACCACCGGCCGCTGGTTTCCGATCACAATGTTGCCAACTTTCACACCACGGCTTTGCTTGCGTACTATCATAAGGTCATTGGTAGGTATTTAAGTAAACGTCTTAGGTATAGTTGAGTGGCTGATAACGGTGCGCTATCCGCGAACTGGCTGCGACACTGAATGAACCCGGGTTTGGAAGCAATGCCGTGTTCTGCCAGACTTAACACCTGAAGCAGGGGGTTGTTGAGTCCCCGAGACAGACAATAGACAGACAGTTCGCGGCGAGACGTTCACAGGCAAGCCTGATAACTCGTAAGCCTTGTAACCGGGCGTCGCGGCTTTATATCATGTTTTATCCGTAAACTCTGATTGGGCATCTGCAAACTGCATGACCAACTTTACACCAATTCGGGAAATAGGCGAGCGCGAGCAGCAGATCTTCAGACTGCTTGTGCAGCAATATATCGACGACGGTAATCCGGTGGGCTCCCGTACCCTGTCTAAGATGCCCGGCGTCAATGTCAGCGCTGCCTCTGTTCGCAATGTGATGGGTGATCTGGAAGAGCTTGGGCTGCTTGCAGCACCTCATACTTCTGCGGGCAGGGTGCCAACCAGCGATGGTTTTCGCCTGTTTGTAGATACCATGCTCCAGGTGCAGCCCATGGTTGAGGGCGATGTGGGCGAATTGAAAGCCAGGTTGACTGCAGATCAGGATGAAACCTCGCTGCTCAAGCACGCTACCGATTATTTGTCAGGCTTTACCAATATGGCAGGCGTTGTGACACTGCCCAAACGCACCGCAACTATCTTTCGCCAGATAGAGTTTTTACCGCTCTCGGAACAACGGGTGCTGGTGATTCTTGTTGTAAATGAGAAGAACGTCCAAAACCGTATCCTGACGCTCGATCGCGACTACAAAGCCGAAGAGCTGCAGGAAATAGCCAACTATTTAACTCATAAGTATGCCGGCCGGGCCCTTGAGGAGCTGGGCGATCTGGTCCGCACAGACCTGCAAAAAACTCGCGAGTCGATGAACCAGCAAATGGAGCAGATGATCAAAATGGCCGGGCGCGTCTTCGACAACGACGAAAAAGAAGAAGACGTTATCGTTGCCGGTCAGACCAACCTGATGAATTTCAGCGAACTGTCTAATGTCGAGAGCCTGCGCGATCTCTTCGAAGCGTTTAACCAGAAGCGAGATATGTATCATGTGCTTGAGCGGTGTATCTCCGCCGAGGGTGTGCAGATTTTTATTGGCCAGGAGTCAGGCTATAATGTTCTCGATATGTGCAGCCTGGTGACGTCCCCTTATGAAGTGGACGGAGACGTTGTTGGAATATTAGGTGTGGTGGGACCGACTCGAATGGCTTATGATCGCGTCGTTCCGGTGGTTGACGTGACTTCCAAGTTGCTCAGCGCGGCCTTGAATTCCAATTCATAGACGCCTATATACAAGCGCAGCACCGTAACACTAAACGCCCCGATTTTAAGAAAATGCATGTCTGGAGAACCAATGTCTGACGACAAGGCTGCAATGCAGCCCGAATCTGACGAATCTGTGTCTGTAAACCCGGCTGATGCCGCACCGCAAGCCGAGCCGAAAAAAGCCCGGGATATCCCTTCTGACGACGCCGCTGACGGCGCGCAGAATGCGGATATCGCTGCCGAGCTGGAAGCGGATCTGGAGTCTGAAAATACCCAGGGAGAGGCATCTGATGAAACCGCTGATCCAGACAGCGAATTAGCCAGCCTGCAGTTGCAGCTTGAGAAGGCCAATGCCAAGGCTGATGAAAACATGGATCTGGCACTGCGTACCCGTGCCGAGATGGAAAATCTGCGTAAGCGCCAAAGCCGCGAACTTGAAAATGCACACAAGTATTCGCTGGACAAAATCGCCGCAGAATTGCTGCCGGTCAGAGACACATTAGAACTGGGAGTTGCCGCGGCAGATGCCGAAGATGCCGAGCTTGAGAAAATTGTTGAGGGCACCGGGTTAACGTTGAAAATGCTGACTCAGGCGCTGGAGAAATTTAATATTCTTGAGGTCGATCCGCTGGGCGAGAAATTTAACCCGGATTTGCATCAGGCAATCAGCATGCAGGAGGGCACAGACAAGCCCGCCAACACCGTTCTGACCGTTATGCAGAAGGGATACACGCTAAATGAGAGATTGTTACGGCCGGCCATGGTCGTGATAGCGAAATAGCCATCGTGACAAACTATGGCGAAACACTTTATACGGGTTGAATTCCCCGGTATGTGCACCACTTTTACTTGCAACTTGAACTAAATTTACTGCCCTCAGTGGCAGTGCCGGAGACAAAATAGCAATGGGTAAGATAATCGGTATCGACCTTGGAACCACCAACTCCTGTGTCGCAGTGATGGAAGGTGGCAATCCGCGGGTTATAGAAAACACAGAGGGTGATCGCACCACACCTTCAATCGTCGCGTTTGTCGACGATGACGAAGTATTGGTCGGGCAACCTGCCAAGCGTCAGGCGGTAACCAACCCAACCAATACACTGTACGCAGTTAAGCGACTGATCGGTCGACGCTTCGACGAAAAAGCGGTGCAGAAAGACATTGATCTTGTGCCCTACAGCATAGTAAAAGCCGACAACGGTGATGCCTGGGTAGAAGCCAACGGTAAGAAAATGGCCCCGCCTGAAATTTCTGCCCGCGTGTTAATGAAAATGAAAACCACCGCAGAAGAATATCTTGGTGAAGAAGTGAGTGAGGCAGTAATTACGGTCCCTGCTTATTTTAACGACTCACAGAGACAAGCCACCAAAGATGCAGGCAAGATCGCCGGTCTTGAAGTGAAGCGCATTATCAATGAGCCAACCGCTGCGGCCCTTGCCTACGGTATGGATAAAAAAATGGGTGATGCCAAGATCGCTGTATTCGATCTGGGTGGTGGTACGTTTGACGTTTCGGTAATTGAAATTGCCTCCATTGACGGTGAGCACCAGTTTGAAGTGCTCTCGACCAACGGTGATACTTTCCTTGGTGGTGAAGACTTCGATAACCGTCTTATCGAATATCTTGCAGACGAGTTCAAAAAAGAAAATGGTGTTGACCTGCACAGTGATCCGCTGGCGCTGCAGCGTTTAAAAGAAGCGGCAGAAAAAGCCAAAATTGAATTGTCTTCCAGTCAGCAGACAGATGTAAACCTGCCGTACGTTACTGCAGATGCCTCTGGCCCCAAGCACCTTAACATGAAGGTCACCAGAGCCAAGCTTGAGTCACTGGTTGAAGATCTCATTAAGCGCACCATCGAGCCTTGTAAAATTGCACTTAAAGATGCGGGATTCAGCGCATCGGAAATCGATGATGTCATTCTTGTCGGTGGTCAGACACGTATGCCGAAGGTAATTGAAGAAGTAGAAAGCTTCTTTGGTAAAGAACCGCGTCGTGATGTTAACCCCGATGAAGCGGTTGCCATGGGTGCTGCAATTCAGGCGGGTGTTCTGGGTGGTGATGTTAAAGACGTATTGCTGCTTGATGTAACTCCACTGTCTCTGGGTATTGAGACAATGGGTGGTGTAATGACCAAGCTGATCGATAAAAACACAACTATTCCAACCAAAGCGCAGCAGGTTTTCTCCACTGCAGATGATAACCAGACGGCTGTAACCGTGCATGTATTGCAGGGTGAGCGCGAGATGGCGCAAGGCAACAAATCACTGGGTAAGTTTGACTTAAGTGATATTCCACCGGCACCGCGTGGCATGCCACAGGTGGAAGTGACGTTTGACATTGATGCCAACGGTATTCTGAATGTCTCTGCTAAAGACAAGGCAACCAATAAAGAGCAGTCAATCATCATTAAAGCATCAAGTGGTCTGAGTGATGATGAAGTCGAAGCGATGGTGAAAGACGCCGAAGCTAATGCCGAAGACGATCGCAAGTTGAAAGAGCTGGTTGAAACACGTAACCAGGCCGAGAACATGATTCACGCAACTGAAAAGTCAGTAAAAGATCTCGGTGAGAAAGTCACAGATGATGAGAAAAGTGAAATTGAATCACGCATTGCCGATTTACGTGAAGTACTGACAGGCGACGACAAAGATGCAATTGAAGCGAAGCTGACAGCGTTAACTGAATCATCAGGTAAGCTTGCCGAGCGTGCTTATGCGCAAGCCAGTGAAGAAGGTGCAGCACCGGATGACGCAGCTGCTGCCGGTGGTGAGTCTGGTGCAGATGATGTTGTTGACGCAGAGTTTGAAGAAGTAAAAGAAGACGATAAAAAGTAGAAAGTAAATAATAGCAGGCGAGTTTCTCGCTTCGTTAATTTAGTTAATCCGGGAGTGCTAACGCTCTCCCGGATTTTTTGCATCTTACGGGTTAGGCAATGGCCAAACAGGATTACTACGAATTGTTAAGCGTCTCGAAAGACGCTAACGATGCTGAATTAAAAAAAGCCTATCGCAGGCTTGCCATGAAGTATCACCCGGATCGAAATCCAGGTGATACCGCTGCTGAAGAAAAGTTTAAAGATGCCAAAGAAGCTTTCGAAGTATTGGCAGACCCGCAAAAGCGTGCAGCATACGATCGCTTTGGCCACGACGGTGTAAGTAACTCTGCATCAGGTGGTGCTGGTGCCGGCGGTTTTGGTGGTGCTGACTTTAGTGATATTTTCGGTGATGTATTCGGAGATATCTTTGGCGGTGGTGGTGCAGGTGGTGGTCGCCGCGCGCGCAGTGGTTCTGATCTGCAGTACAACCTTGACTTAACGCTTGAAGAATCTGTATCAGGCATTGAGAAGTCACTCAAAATTCCAACCCAGGTTTCATGTGACACCTGTGAAGGCTCAGGTGCCAAGCCCGGTACCTCCACTAAAAAGTGCGAAACGTGTGCGGGAATGGGTCAGGTGCGTATGCAACAGGGATTCTTCTCTGTGCAGCAGACCTGTCCGACCTGTCGCGGAGCTGGTGAACAGATTTCAGATCCGTGTACCAAGTGTCGCGGCGCAGGGCGAGTGCAGGAACAGAAAACCCTGTCGGTTAAGATCCCTCCCGGTGTTGATACCGGTGATCGCATTCGTTTGTCCGGTGAAGGTGAGGCCGGTGAAAAAGGTGCACCCGCAGGAGACTTGTATGTCTTGGTACAGGTTCAAAAGCACAGCATTTTCGAGCGTGATGACGACGACCTGCTGTGTACTATGCCAATCGATATTATTACCGCAAGCCTGGGTGGCGAACTGGAAGTGCCAACTCTGACCGGCAAGGTGAATTTGAAGATCCCTGCAGGCACGCAAACCGATAAAGTCTTCAGACTGCGCAACAAAGGTGTAAAGCCGGTGCGTAAAAACAATGCAGGTGATCTGCTTTGTCGCGTGCAGGTTGAAGTGCCTATCAAATTAACGTCTGAGCAGACTGAATTGTTCGAGCAACTGCGCGGCACACTGCAGGGCAAAAAGGGCTCAAAGCACACCCCGCAAAGCAGCGGCTGGCTGGATGGCGTCAAAAATTTCTTCAACCTGCGAGATGATTGACGCTTAAACCAAATTCCTGCAGATGCATCGGTCTGCAATTTGCGTGAAAAGCTTTAATCACGCAAAGAAAACCCGAGATGACAGCGAAATCTCTCAGCAAAATAGTCCGGCTTCCAGTCTACGCACTACAACTATTCACCAGCGCTAAGTCTTTTCGCGATAACCCTGTTATTGGCAGCACGCTGCTGAACCGCATGGGTTTGCACGTAGTTCGGCTGGTGCTTGCCGCCGCTGTGACTAAGTTTCGTTACCTGTGCTTAGCCCCGCTAATGGACAAATCAGAGCGAAAGTTTTTTAGCCAAAATGGCTATCTGCTGATTGAAAATTACCTGCCGCAAGAGCAATTTGAATCGCTCGATAAAGAAGTTCGCGGTATGCAGGAAGTGGAAGTTCGCCAATGCGTGCAGGGTGACACACTGACGCAGCGGGTACTGCTAAATGAAGAGGTGCTAAATGCTGCACCTGCCTGTAAGCAGTTGCTGAACAGCCCTGAATTTCACAACCGAATGAAATACACATCGGCCAAAAACATAAGCCCGATCTTTTATGTGCAGAACGTAAAAAGTAATGCGCGCGATGCCGATGCAGATCCGCAACGACATCTGCATAGCGATACATTTCATGCAACCATGAAGGCCTGGCTTTTTCTGGATGATGTTGGTGATCACAATGGCCCGTTCACTTATGTGGCAGGCTCACACAAACTCACATGGAAACGCCTTAAGTGGGAATACCATAAAAGTGTTGAAGGAAGCAGTCAGGCCAACAGCTATGGATCACGAGGCTCCTTAAGAGTTGCTGATGATGAGCTTCAATCTATGGGTATGCCTGCACCGTCTTTGTTTAAAGTGCCAGCTAATACACTGGTTATAGCGGACACACACGGTTTCCACAGAAGAGGCGCTGCAAGTGAGAAGAGCAACCGACTGGAGATATGGGCGTATAGCAGGGCTAATCCTTTTAACCCGTTAATTGGTCTCAATCTGCAGTGGTACAACAAGCTCAGCCACAAAGTTATTGATAAGTATCTAAAGCGACAAGATCGCATTGCTGCAGCTAAAGGCATGCACGCCAGCTGGCACTTGATTGGTTCCTCAGAGATGTTTGGCAATTCAGTCACAATGACAGATGCTGCAAACGATAAGCTGGCACCGGAAAGCAGCAAGCCTAAAACTGAAGTGGCGTAACCTGCAAAGCAGGTTTGCACCGGTTAAGAGCTCATTGCGTATAAGGCCCTGCGTTGTAGTAAAATCGCTGCAAGCAGAATCTGAAATAATCACGTGAGCCGTTACAGACCACCCGCAGCGCCGTCAACAGCCTTAATCACAGCCCAGGGCTTTGACACACTGCAACAAGAGCTAAAAGCATTGTGGGTTCGCCGCAAAGGCGTAACCGAAGCGGTGACAGCCGCGGCAGCTGAAGGTGACCGGTCCGAGAATGCTGAGTACATCTATCGCAAAAAAGAACTGCGTGAAATCGACCGGCGAATTCGGTACCTGCAAAAGCGGCTTTCAGTTTTGAAAGTAGTCAGAGAGCGTCCCGCTACTATCGAACAAATATTCTTTGGTGCCTGGGTAGAGCTGTCTGATGAAGACGGCAAAGAGAGCAGGGTTCGCATTGTTGGTCCGGATGAGATCGACACATCAAAACACTGGATCAGTATCGATTCGGTAGTCGCGCGTGCTTTGCTTAAAAAAGAAGAGGGCGACGAAGTAATGGTGAAAGCACCGGGCGGTGAGACCCTCTATGTTGTCGAGTCAATTAGCTACGACGGATGATCACGCAGGGAATTGATGTGTTTTCGGTGATCTGCCTGAAATACACGGCCTGTGACGAGCGGCCTGAGATGAAAAGCGGGAAGCGGGTGAATATCCCAATTCCATCAGGGCCTTCCTCGCCAGGTATCAGGCGCTTTTGACTTCGACTATTGCTTCCTGATCAGTCGGCACATTCACGTTTACTGGCTGTTGCCCTGTGTCCTGCACGTAGTTTTTTGCAGGTGCTGCAGCGAGCAAAAGCAACGCAAACGCAAAAAGAGCCAGCTCACGGAGGGAAATTAGTTTTTCTGTGAAAATATCGTTCATTTTAATTTCTTGGTACTGCGCGTCGCCCACGTCTGAAGAGCAAGGGACTGAACTGTTGCGACATTGGGCTAGTATAACCACAGTGGTGTTAGAATTCTGTGACGATTTGTAGCCAGGCGCAAACTCATTGCAACAAGTGAGGTAAATTTTCGTTGCTAGATGGATACCGTCATGACATACTTTCCAATCTGTCGGGGTTGTATTACGTCGCATCTTTATAAGTCAAACCAATGCCAAAACTTGTAAGGGAAAAAACCCAAAAAATTGAGCTTCGGGTCACCCCTGAAACCAAGATTCTGGTACTCAAAATGGCACAGGATGATGAAATCACTGTGACCAAGTTCCTTGAAGGCCTGATTCAGCGCGAATTCAATCGCCGCGCCCGCAAAGACTCCAAAAAGACAGAGTAAGCTGCTTCGGATGTACCGCAACCGAATATGGGCAGAAATCCTGTATTTGCCAGCTGCTTCTTTTCAACCACCGAACCAGACAATCTGCAGCGTTTCTTTCTGACTTCCGGTAATAGTTGCTGTGAGATAATTCTCCCCACTGCAAAGTACTGGGGCATGAATGAAAGTCGTATTCGATAGCGAACACCGTCTGCACGATCCGGCGTTTTTTCTGGTCCGCGGCCAAATTAAATCAAGTACCGAACAACCCGAGAGAGCCGAGAGACTTTTGGCAGGCGTGCGCGACTGTGGGTTTGAGATAGATTCACCGACTGATTTTGGTGCTGCCCCGCGACAGGCAATTCATAGTAGCCGTTATTTAAACTTCCTCGAAAACGCGCATCAGGAGTGGGCAGCCCTTGGTGGAGCAAGTAGCGAAGTCGTTGCGAATATACATCCGTTAAGTCAGCCGGCTAACTACCCCGATGGCATTGTTGGCCGTGCAGGCTGGCACATGGCAGACACCGCGTGCCCGTTAGGGCAGCACACCTACACAGCCGCTTGCGGTTCTGCGAACAGTGCAGTAACTGCTACTCAGCGGGTGCTTGACGGGGAACGATTTGCGTATGCACTGTGCAGACCACCGGGTCATCATGCCTATTCAGACATGGCGGGCGGGTTTTGCTTTTTAAACAACGTGGCAATCGCTGCAGCGCATGCACTAGGTGCACACAAACGGGTAGCGGTTCTTGATGTTGATGTGCATCATGGCAATGGCACACAGGGAATTTTTTATGATCGCTCAGATGTACTGACGGTCTCTATACATGCAGATCCGCATAATTTTTATCCTTTCTTTTGGGGGCATGCCAATGAAACCGGTAACGATGACGGGCAGGGTTATAACCTGAACTTGCCACTCGCTATCGGCTCTGATGACGATGCTTTTATTGGCGCATTAAAAGAAGCACGCAAGCGTATTGAAGCGTTTGACCCCGGTGTGTTGCTGGTGGCACTCGGGCTTGATGCATCGGAGTCGGACCCGTTGCGTGGGCTCAGTGTTACTACTGACGGGTTTGGTCGCATAGGTGATGCAATTGCAGACTTTGGTCTGCCAACGGTATTTGTACAGGAAGGTGGTTACCTTTCTGATGTACTGAGTGACAACCTGGCAGCAGTGCTTGGCCGTGCGGCGAATTATTCATGAGCAAGCTTGCGACAGACTCTTTTGCCGATGGACTTGCAGCTTTCGCACTTGATGTTCGTGGCGGCAAACTTTCCATTGAAGCTGCCACTCGAGCCACACTTGAAAGAATTGAAAAGCTCGACCCGTCGTTGAATGCGTTTGAATGTGTTGATAACAACCGAGCGCTAAAAACGGCGGCAGCACTTGATCAAATGCTCAATAGCGGAACAGACCTTGGACCGTTAATGGGTGTCACCGTTGCAGTCAAAGACATTATTGCTGTGTATGGCATGCCCACCACCAATGGTTCTAACTATTCAGCTGAACATTTGCAGTATGCAGAAGGTTCGTTAATTAAAAAGCTGCGCGCATCGGGCGCGATAATTATTGGTAAAACCAAAACAGTCGAGTTTGCTCTTGGCGCTACCGGTATTAACAAAGCCCGCGGCACTCCCTGGAACCCTTGGGATGCAAAAGAACATCGCATACCGGGAGGTTCATCAAGTGGGTCAGCCGTTGCAGTAGCATCTGGATTGTGCGGTTTTGCACTCGGCTCAGACACCGGCGGTTCCATTCGTATACCCGCCTGCTACAACGGCATTACCGGCTTAAAAACAACGGTTGGTTTATGGCCCACAGATGGCGTGTTCCCGTTGTCTGAAACATTCGATTCTATTGGCCCGTTATGTCGCAGTGCAAAAGATGCTCAGGTAATTCAACAGTGTGTAACCGGCCAAACATCATTCTCTGATGTGTCACTCAAAGGTTTGAGATTTGGAATGCCGAAGCAAGTGTACTTTGATGATCTGGACATATCTGTACAAACAGCGTTTGACGCGGCACTACAAAAACTCAAAGCAGCTGGAGTGCAGCTAATTGAATTTGATTTCCCAGAAACCGAAGAGCGAGCTGCTCTGATGGCTGCCATCATGGGGCCGGAAATCATAGACGCACTCACGGTCGATGGATTCAAACAGGCGTTCGAGGGCATGGACCCGACAACTCGTGCGCGCGCCGCACTCGGCCTTGAAGTCAAAGGCAATGAATATGTACAGGCAAAAAAGCGGGTCGCCCAACTACAAAGTCTGGCAGCAGAGAGAAGTACCGAGACCGATGCATGGATTACCCCAACCTGTTTAATGCTGCCTCCAACCCTGCATGAAATTGAGCAATCGAAAGCAATAGAAAAAAGAGCGCTGCTGTCATCGCGCAATACTCAACCCGCAAACATGCTTGGCATGTGTGCAACCTGCCTGCCGCTGCCAGATCTCCCGTCACCAAACCTGCCTGTAGGATTGCAGCTCATGATGGCAGGCGGCAGCGATCAGCGATTGCTCGCCACCAGTGCTGCTGTGCAGGATTGCCTTGGTGTTCCGTCAGGTCCTGATATGGATCAATTTGCCTGATTGCTTTACGTGAACAGCGTAGTCTCTTACAATCTAGGACTGTGCCGGGGTGGCGGAATTGGTAGACGCAGCGGATTCAAAATCCGCCGGTGAATAAC